>CAZBBV010000184.1:0-4382 GCA_964490025.1 uncultured Cryomorphaceae bacterium
TCATTCATGATATCGAGCCTTCGGCCTTGTTTTTGGATGTCGAAGCGGTTTTTCAAGTCACTTCTTTGAGGGCGGACACGGTTGGTTTTGGTGGTGCCAAACATGCCAGGGAAATTTCCCATGGCGTGGGTGGATTTGATGCGGATTTGCATATCCTTTACAGCATCCAAATCAGTGTCGGCGGCGTAGTACTTGTTGTACTTTTCGCGCATTCCTTCTCTCCAAAGCCAGTGATTTTCCTCGCTTAGGTACCAGTAATCAATTTTGATTCTGAGCGTCTTTGGAATCAGCTTTAGCCCTTCCTCGATGGCGGTGACAAAAGCGATTGGATCCGTAGGTAGCGCACCAAAATTGATATTGTGGGTTCTACCTGCGGCGTTCATTCGGCAAATTTGATGGAACAAACCATCCATAGAGGCATTGCCAGGAATGACGGAACCTTTGACGAAGGTACGGGTAAGCGTATCAGGATCGGTGGTTGGGTCGCTGGCGACTAGGCCAGTTTCTTGCCAACCGAAAAAGAGCGTTTGCAAAAAGAAGTTTTCCTTCGATTTGGGAATGAGTCCGGTACGGATGTACCATTCCACGACGCCCCATTTTGAACGATCTGGATCTTTGGCGAACTCGGCAAAGAAACCTGTATAGGCGGAACGGTGAACGTCTGGTTCTAGGTGGGCGTCGATTTTGAAATCACCCAAACGTTGTTTCCAAGGGAAGTACGTTTGGTTGTTTTGCGGTGTGACATCCACTTGGAAGGCTTGGAGCACGTCGTCCATCGTGGTGTAGAGCGATTTGAATATTTCGTCTTTCCATGGACGTAGGGAGAAATCCGATGCGATATCATCTACAAAGTAGAGTTCTTGTCGAATGTCTCGGGCGGTTTGGCCTTGATCTACATAGCGATTGCCGAATTCGGCAATGAGCGCGTCTAAATTAAATCCACTCATTAGATAAGATTTTTAGCTTCAGCAATGATTTCCTTATTGTGTTCCCAATCGGCATGATCCAGGATTTTGGGATCATTATTATCGGGAGGGGTGTCTTTAGCAGCTGGCGGATTGCCAGGAGGATCAGCAGGCTTTTCTTTAAGCCTGGTGACTTGGGCGGTAAGCGTTTCTATTTCGGTGTCTTTGGCCGAAATGGTATCGTTGAGCGGTGCGGTGGCATTTGCCACGGCGGTGCTAATTTCCGAATCGAGTTCGGCGCGGGTGAAGCGTTCGTTTGCTCCGGTAAACTCGATGAGTTTGTTGCGGATGGCGCTTAACTCTTCGGGTGTGGGCGTTTCTTTGGCTAGAATTTCCAATTCCTGTTCAAAATTCATTGTATCTTCTGAGGTTTGGTTCGTGATAAGTTTGGGTGGATGGGTGGAAAGGGCATTGACAATCTTGGTGTAGATTCGATTGAAGAAGCCAGTTTCTTCATCCTCCCGCAACAGTTCGAAAGCGTTGCACACTTCTTGAAAATCCATATTTTGGAGGGTGGAAACTTGCCCGTTGGCTGGTAACTTTTCTGCGTGGTAATCTTCTAAATGGCTGATTAAACCCAAATTTTCAGCGTCGGCAGCCGAAAGCCAGTGATCTTTTCCATCAAAAAATAAATCTTCTACTTCCTGTTTTTCCTTACCAGTGATGGAGGCAATAGAATTGATAATGGTCTCGTCGAATTTGTTGAGCATTTGAATTTTTTCGGCGAGTTGCTTGGCATTACCACCACCCCACAAACTAGCGGCGTGGATCATCAAGAGGGAATTTTTGGCGGCGTGGATTCTGTCTTTTTTGGCGGCAAGTAGGACTACGGCACCCATGCTGGCGGCAACTCCGTCGTTCCAGGTGTGGACTTCCTTGGTGCTAGATGCGATGACATTGTAAATGGGCAGGCCTTCGAACATGGAACCACCGGGCGAATTGATTCGGATGTGGATGGTGTCAAATTCTTTCTCCAAGTTTTTGAAGGCGGTGACAAACTCCGTGGCCGTGTTTTTTACTTTGTCGGTATCCCAATCGTAGTAGGGAATGGGGCCGTAAAGCAGGATATCCACCGATTTGAGGGTGGTGTTGCGGTTGCGGATTTCGAAAAAAGAGTGCATTTGAGCCATTTTCTAGGGTTGCATCTGGTGCAATAGACTAGGAATAATGACAAAAATTGGGACTACAAATCTGCGCGTAAGGCTGGCTGAATGGTGGAACCTGCGAATTGGTAGATGTAGGCGTTGGTTTCTTGGACGGCTTTTCCGCTGTCGTATTTACCGCTGAGCTTGAGCGGGTGGGTGTCGGTGCCGATGAGTTTTTTGACAAAATTGGCATCGACCAAATAGATAATGGCGGGTGTTTGTAGCCATTTTTGGATGAAGGTGGTGCGGTCTGGACTATCGCGAAAGAGGGCAAAGTGGACTTCTTGGCGAAAGAAATCACCTTGCTGTGGATCTTCCTGGGCTTCTTCGCTGTGGAAGCTGGTTTCGGGAATGAGGCTAATGCGGGTGAAGTAGGTATTGAGTATAATGGTGGGAATATTGGCGCTGTGATAGCTGGCTAACATGATGGCGGGATAGTCGCTGGCGGGTGCGATGTATAATTGGCGAATGCCGCCATCATTTCCTTTGCGGTTGCGGTTGATTACTTCCATAGCGCAATTTCATTAATGCGTTTTTGCTTTTTGCGCCATCTTTGGTGGCTTTTTCGGGCGGTTTCTTCGTCGTAGTCTTCAGGATCTAGATCATATAAGGCCATGAAATCGCGGATGGAATCGAGGATTTTGGCACCGCCATTTACGCGGCCTTCGACAAAGCTGTGGAGCTTGAAGCGGAATTCTCTCTCGAGTAGGCGGATAAGGAAGTATAGTTTTTTTTTGCTGATGTAGGGCGAAATGACATTGATGACTGCTCGGCTGTCTTCGGAATAGCTGAAATAGTTGTCTATGGCGGTGTTATTGGTGTGGCAGACAAGCATTAGGGTGCCTTTGACGACTAACACTCCGTCGTAGGCGTAGTCGCGCCGGAGCATTTTGTAGATGTGCGGTTGCACGGGTATTTCGTAGCATTTCTTCATAGTCCGAAGCTAAAATTAAGGTACTAAAAAGCTGGGACATTTTTAGAATAGATTATTTTGGGATTATATTGCGTATTGACAACTATAAAAATGACCCTCGACAATTATATAAATAACCTTAACCAAAGGTATCAAATGGGAATTGCCACAGAACATACATTCCGTGGCGATCTACAGCAGTTAATAGAAAGTATGGTGCCCACCATTAGAGCTACAAACGAACCCAAAAGGCAAAGCTGCGGTGCTCCTGATTATATCATTACCAAAAAGAACATTCCCGTTGGCTATATCGAGGCAAAGGATATTGGAGAAACGGATCTGGATGGCCTCAAAAAAACTGGCAATAAGGAGCAATTCGACCGATACAAAGCTTCTCTCGAAAACCTCATTTTTACAGACTATTTAGATTTTCGCTTATACATTAATGGAGAGTTTGCCACAAGCATTCGCATTGGTGAGATTACTCCCAAGGGCATTAAGGCAATGCCTCAAAACTTCGAAGCCTTTACCGATCTGATCAAGACCTTCACTACGCATGTAGGCCAATCCATCAAAAGCCCTAAAAAGCTGGCCGAGATGATGGCAGGTAAGGCGAAGCTTTTGGCCACCGTGATTTTCAATGCGCTGGAGAGTGACGATGAAAACCAAGATAACTCCACCCTGCGGGAGCAGATGGCCGCTTTCAAGGAAATCCTTATCCATGATATCACAAACAAAGCCTTTGCCGATGTATATGCTCAAACCATCGCTTATGGCATGTTTGCAGCAAGGCTTTATGACGACACGCTGGACACTTTCAGCAGACAGGAAGCTGCGGAGCTGATTCCGAAGTCTAATCCATTTCTGAGAAAGTTGTTTCAATACATAGCAGGCTATGATTTGGACGAGCGGATTGTCTGGATAGTAGATGCCCTGGCAGATATTTTCAGAGCAACCGATGTGCATGCCATCTTGAAAAACTTCGGGAAGGCTACAAAAATGGAGGATCCGATCATCCATTTTTATGAGGACTTCCTCATTGCTTATGATCCCAAGCTCCGCAAACAACGTGGCGTATGGTACACGCCACATCCAGTAGTGAATTTTATCATTAGGGCAGTAGATGAAATTTTGCAGACGGAATTTGATTTGCCAATGGGCTTGGCAGACACTTCCAAAACTAAAATTAAGGTGCCGATACCAACGCATGACAAACGCTTTGCGGGAGGAATGCGGGAGGTAGAGCAGGAAGTACATCGAGTGCAATTTCTAGATCCTGCCACAGGTACCGGCACCTTTGTGGCCGAAGCTATACAGCAGATCTATGATAAGATGAAAGGGCAGCAAGGCTTATGGAAT
>CAZBBV010000185.1:0-4355 GCA_964490025.1 uncultured Cryomorphaceae bacterium
CTGGGGAAAAGATTGGGAACTTGGCCTTCGCTGGCGTTTGCTGGGCGGTGCGCCATTCACGCCTTACGATTTGGAGCGTAGCTTCACCCGCGAAGTATGGGATGTTACCTTCCGCGGCCTGCCTGATTATAGCCGCCTGAACAGCGAAAGAATTGGTGTGTACCACCAGTTGGATGCACGGATCGATAAAAAATGGTTTTTCGAAAACCTGAACATCAACCTCTATTTCGACGTGCAGAATCTGTATGGCTTTGAGCTGGAGGGTCAGCCGTTTGTTGATGTGCAGCGAGATGCTATGGGTCAACCCATAGTAGATCCGAACGACCCGACCATGTATCTCTATAAAACCATAGAGAACACCATAGGCACAGTGCTGCCTACCTTAGGTGTAATTATCGATTTTTAATTCTGTGATTTACTCGCTCCAGCGATAGGACTCATTGCTCAGTCCGGCTAGGTCAATAAGTCGATCGACAACCGTGAGTGCCAGTTCGTCCAAACTTTTTGGCTTGCTGTAAAACGAAGGCGCAGCGGGTGCTACAATGGCTCCGGCTTCGGTCACCGACTTCATGTTGTTGATGTGAATAAGGCTAAGTGGGGTGTCGCGCAAGGCGAGAATGAGTTTTCTTCTCTCCTTCAGCATCACATCTGCGGCGCGGGTAGTAAGGTCGTCCGAGAGACCGTTGGCTATTCGGGCAAGTGTGCCCATGCTGCAGGGGCAAATGATCATGGTATCGTATTGTGCTGAGCCGGAGGCAAAAGGGGCAAAAAAATCGCGATTGCTGTAAATTTTTAAGGCAATCTGATCTTCCGGTTTCGAGCCGAGTTCGTATTCCCACACGTCTCTTGCATTGTCGGAAAATACCACGCCCACTTCAGGCTTGTCAGGATGCAAAGAAAGCTTTCGCAAAAGGTGCATGGCATAAATGCTTCCACTGGCACCTGTTACCGCAACTACAATTTTTCGTTTTACCATCTTTTGTTTTGGCTTACTCTACTTTTACTTCCTCGGCCTGTAGCACGCGGTAGCTGGCAGCATCATACACATAAGCCACAATGTGTAAGTTTTGTTCATTCCACTCGCTATCTAGAGCAATACTGTGCGAGCGGGTAATTTTTTCTCCTTGAGCAACCGTGCCTGTGCTGATGCTTTGCCCCCAAGCGCCGGTGAAAGAGCCACGAAGCACATGGTTGTGCACATAATCAGGAATGGTTTCAGTGCCCGCCGGAGTTTGATTTACTTGCGGCTGCACAATGCCGTCCTCCGTCACTACGATCACCAGGTTGTAGTCACCGGTCAGTTCTCTTAAAACTTCTATTTCCACATCCACTTCAATGTTGCCGCCATTTACCGTAGGCTCAAGTGTGATGTACATTTCAGGGTCTATTTCCAGTTGGTCGGAAATTCTGCTACCCCATGCGTTGAAATTCAGGATGTGTTGCGTGTTGTAGCCGCTTCGATCAATCATTCCCGAAGGATAAGCCGTAAAGCCGAAAAAGGTGTTGAGTTCGTTACCTTCCGGAGTGCGAAAGTCGTAGGTAAAACCTGGACTTGGTGAAGCAAAAAATCCGGCATGCACAGCAATCAGCACAATTTGCTTTCCGAAAATGGTTTTCAGATTCTCGGCCTCTGCAGCAGCAGCAGGGCAGTTGGGGCATTTGTGTCCGGTGTAGTCTTCCAGCAACACCTTCCTCACCTTTGTATTTGTGGTATCGGGCGGTACAAATCCGCCCTGAATAGGGTCGTCAATGTAGTCACAAGAGAATAGCGTGGCTACAATTGCAAATAGGCTTATCCATCTTTTCATCATCATGCTTGTTTATTAAAAAGTGGAACTTATGGTCACAAAAAGACCATTGCTGGCCGGCACAGTTCGGCATACACCGCCCACACAGAAAATACCTTCTTGTTGCTTTCCGTAATTCAGTTGAATTCGGCTAGCACCGGTTAGGTACCCCATAGACACGAGTGGGTAGTGCACTTGCTTATAGTCGACCGGGTTTCCATAGTTGTAGGCATCCTGAACGGCAAAAAACCAATGCGGGCTAACGCTGTATTCAAACAAAACAAGCAACCAATCGCCGCGCTCTGTATTTTCCGGGTTCAATGGATCGTCTTTGAGGAACATACCCTGCACTTCGCCACGCAAGGTGTGTTTGGGTTTCATTTTGTATTGCCATTCAATGATTCCCGCCTGCATATTGATGAATCCAGGCTTTCCTTCAATCACGTCCTTGTTGTACTGAATGTTCACGTAGTTGGCCAATATTTTCAGTTTTGGAGAAATCTTCTTTGCCACTTCAAACGAGATATCGCGGAAGTAACGTTTGTTTCCGGTTCCCCAAAAATTGAGCGTATAGCCATCTGTACCAGGAGTGTAAAGTGGGGTGGTGTCGTTCAATTGAGAAATATCGGGTTGATCGACAATACTAAAATGTGCTAAAATGTCTATACCATATTTACCTCCCAGCCAAGTGTCTTTCTTCACTTTGTAATTTATTTCCAACTGGTAGCCAACTTCGCCATTGGGTTGTGTAGCGTATGGATAGAGCGCGGGAAGTGAGTAGGTGTGTTGGCGGGTGTAGGCAGGCAGGTAGTTGATCAGCAGGTCGTTTACTGTGGCAGTTCTGTCCGAACGGAAGTTCATATTGTCAATGCGCTTGGTGGCGAACACGATTCCTAGGCCCTTGGTGGAGTAGCTTGCTGTAAATAGCAGCGCCTTTCCGTCTTTGTAAATAAAATTGTTAACCGTGGAAGGATCGTTGATTTTGTAGGCATACTCTCCGTAGAGGTTGAATTTTCCGATTACCAACCGGGCTCGTCCGGCCATAGAGCCTACGTTCAAAGGAAGGTTATAACGGGGGTCTTTGTCGTCCTGAAACTTACTGACGAATGAACCTCCAATCGTTAAGCGAATTTTTGAATTTGTCCAACCCTTCAACACTTCATGAACAGGAAGTTCGCCATCTATTCCGCGCACAATGCCCTCTCCTTTGTCGAAATAATAGCGTTGTTGGCCTATTAACCCTTTTAGCGCAATGCCATTCTTAAAGGAGTATTTCACCCGCACACCGTTTATGGCATTGTCGTAGCCCAGGTTTCGCTCTTCGTAGCTACGCAAAATGATTCCTGAACCGAATTGCTCGTAGAAATTGCCCACGGTAATGTCGAAGCCGTCGTTCTGATAGCGCGCGTAATAGTAAGGGATGCCGCTACCGCGATAGCGCTCATCAAATCCCAAAAGCACGTTTTGATAGGTTTCGTAACGCAGACCGGCAGAAAAGTTTCCACGCGTATAGTTCAGGTTCATGAATGCGTTAATTCTGAATTTCTCCGGAACCTCGGGCGCACCGATAATAGAATCGGGAAGGTAGTATTGGAAATCGGATTGAAAATTTCCGTGTACTTCGCCCAAATCAAGGTTTTCTTCCTGCGCGAAAACAGAAACGGAGGCCATAACGGCCAGTGATAAGAGGATTTTTCGCATGGTTTAGGTTATATCTGGAAAAAGACGGGATAGTTAAGGCGCTATCCCCTCTTTCACCTTTTTCAATACTTCAAGCAGTTCAACTTCGTCGCCGGGTGCATAGCCGGCATGTTGCCACACCACCTCTCGGTTGCTGTTCAATACAAAGGTATGTGGAATGTTTCCTACGTTCAGGGCGCGCTTTAATTCCCCATTGGGGTCGAGCAGCACTTCAAATTCCCATGCACGACCGTTGATGAAAGGCTCCACCCTATAGGTGTTGCGCGTGTCGTCTATCGAAACGGCCACAAATCGTACACCGGTTTCCTCCACCCAATCCTCCAGTTCATCATTGATGGTGCCGAGTTCCTTTAGGCATGGCTTGCACCATGTAGCCCAAAAACTGATCACAATAGGTCCGTCGTTGGTTATGTTGGAAGTATTGAAATCTTCTTCGTTCAGATTCTTGATCATCACATCCGGAAGTTTCTGTTGTGCGTAAACACTTGCCCCGAAAAGTAAAGTGAGGGCAAGCAAAAAGGTTTTGAAAAGTGGCTTGTTGTTCATTTGTTGTGAAATTGAAAAGTTGGGCAATTTATTGAATTTGAGTACTCCTGAAACAAAAAAGGAATCGGCGGGAGCACCACCGATTCTTTAGTCTATTTCTATGCCGAAAAAGCTGAATTATCGGGTAACAGACAATTGCTTGGTAAATACCTTTCCATCTACTTCAGCTTGAACGAAGTACATGCCTGCACCCATTGTGCTCAGGTCAATTTCCACCGAGTGGCTGTTGCCTGCACTGAGCGTTTGGATCCAAACCATTTGGCCTACCACATTCATCACTCGAACGGTAGCCTCAGCAGCCGTCGGCAAATCCAATTGAAT
>CAZBBV010000186.1:0-4341 GCA_964490025.1 uncultured Cryomorphaceae bacterium
AGCTATTACAACGACCTCATTACCGGAAAGGTGCTGCGATCTTTGGTGGTCACGGCGGTTCCTATAGGCACTTTTCACGAGTATATGCGACGAAAAGGAAAACTGGGCGGACAAAACAAGGTCCCTCGTTTAACCAACGACCGGATTATGGCTGCGGAGCTCATTGCCATTTCCAAAGAAAAGAAAGAACAACACTAGCATGACGAAAAAAGGGATAGCCATACTCGGATCCACAGGAAGCATAGGCACACAAGCATTGGATGTGGTGCGCGAGCAGCCCGAAGCCTTTCAGGTGGAGGTGCTCAGCGCCGGGGGCAACTGCGATTTGCTGATAAAACAAGCGCTCGAGTTCAAGCCCAACGCGGTGGTGATAGCCGACGAGCAGCACTACGATAAGGTGCAAAATGCACTGTGGCCCGAAGGAATTAAGGTATATGCCGGCCACAAGTCGCTTAGCGAGGTGGTGACCATGGACAGCATTGAGGTGGTGCTCACCGCATTGGTGGGCTACGCGGGCCTGGAACCCACACTTGCCGCTATTGAAGCCGGAAAGAATATTGCCCTGGCCAACAAAGAAACGCTGGTGGTGGCGGGCAAGCTGGTGACACAAAAGGCACGCGAGAAGGCCGTGAACATTTACCCCGTGGACTCTGAGCATTCGGCCATCTTTCAGTGTTTGGTGGGGGAGTTTCACAATCCCATTGAGAAAATATACCTCACCGCCAGCGGAGGGCCATTTCGTGGAAAGAAAAAAGAAGAGCTCGCACAAGTAACCCGCGAGCAAGCCCTGAAGCACCCCAACTGGGCCATGGGCGCCAAGATTACCATTGACAGCGCCACACTGATGAACAAAGGGCTGGAGGTGATAGAGGCCAAATGGCTTTTTGCCCTAAAGCCCCATCAAATTGATGTGATTGTGCATCCGCAGAGCATCATCCACAGCGTGGTTCAGTTTACGGATGGCAGCATGAAGGCGCAAATGGGCTTGCCCGACATGAAACTCCCCATCCAATACGCGCTGGCCTACCCCAATCGCTTGAAGAACGATTTCCGCCGCTTCGACTTTATGAGTTATCCGAACCTCACTTTCGAAGCGCCTGACAAGGCAACCTTTCGGGCGCTGGACATGGCCTACGAAGCCCTGCGCAGGGATGGAAATGCGCCGTGCATCCTAAATGCCGCCAACGAAATTGCAGTGGAACGCTTTCTGAAAAACGACATCACTTTCTTACAGATTTACGACTTGCTTGAAGTACTTATGGAAAAAGCCACCTTTGTGGCCCAACCGGGATACGACGATTTGGTACAAACAGACCATGAAGCCAGACGCATGGCCCGCGAGTGGAAAGCATAACAAACAGACACAGAGATAATGGACATACTGGTTAAAGCAGCGCAATTTTTTCTAAGCCTTTCTATACTGATTATCCTTCACGAACTGGGGCATTACCTGCCCGCCAAGTGGTTCAAAACGCGCGTGGAAAAGTTCTACTTGTTCTTCAATCCGTGGTTTTCCATTTGGAAGAAGAAAATTGGCGAAACCGAATACGGCATTGGCTGGCTGCCACTGGGCGGTTATGTGAAAATAGCAGGCATGATAGACGAAAGCATGGACAAGGAGCAGATGAAACAGCCTGCGCAGCCTTGGGAATTTCGCAGCAAACCGGCATGGCAACGCCTGATTATTATGATAGGCGGCGTAACCGTGAACATCATTCTGGGAATTATGATATACGCCGCAACCCTGTGGTACTGGGGCGAGCAATATCTGCCCACTTCCAGCGTGAAGCACGGCATCATGGTGGACAGCGTGGGCGAGTGGATGGGCTTTCGTGATGGAGACAGAATCATTTCAGTGAACGGGGAACATGTAGAGAACTTCAACCAGATTCCGCTGGAAATACTTCTTGGCGGCGAAAGGGTGGAAGTGGACAGAAATGGCCAAGTGCTGGAACTCGAAATCAATGCAGGCCACATCAAGTCGCTGATCAATAGCCCCGGATTTCTTCAGCCACGCATCCCGTACTTTGTAGGAGGCTTTGTGGAAGGCTCGGCAGCACAGGCCGCGGGCATCATGGAGGGCGACCAGATTGTGGCTTTCAACGGACAGCAACTGGCGTTTTTCGATCAGTTTGTGGACAGCATCCCCGCCTACAAAGGGCAGGAGATCAAGCTGAGCGCGCTGCGCGACGGTCAGGAAATGGAATTCACTGTGGCGGTGCCTGAAGAGGGAAAGATCGGCGTGTACCCAATGATAAACGAAGGATATTTCGAACTAAGCACCACGCGCTACAACATGCTGCAGGCCGTTCCTGCCGGCTGGAACAAGGCGGGCAAGACCTTGAAGAACTACATCCGTCAGTTCAAGGTTATTTTCAATCCCGACACCGAAGCCTACAAGAGCGTGGGCGGTTTCCTCACCATTGGCAGCCAGTTTCCTTCCACCTGGGATTGGCAGTTTTTCTGGAATTTCACCGCTTTCCTGAGCATCATGCTCGCTTTTTTGAACATACTTCCCATTCCGGCGCTTGATGGCGGCCATGTGGTGTTCGTGCTATGGGAAATGGCCACCGGACGCAAGCCCAATGAAAAAGTGCTGGAGTATGCGCAAGTGGTAGGCTTCGTTATTTTAGTCGGACTGCTACTTTTGGCCAACGGCAACGACATCATCAAACTATTCTTCAAATGAAAAACAGGACCATAGTGCTGCTGCTGCTATTAGCTACAGGGCTGCTCTATGGTCAATCGGAAGCCGACAGCCTGTATAAAAGGATCCTGTTGGTGCCCTACAATCCGCAGATGTACATCTCTGATTCGGACTACGACATTGCCCGGGTGAGCAAGCGCGAGATGAGGGAAATGCGCGAACGCTTTCGCCTGGGGCTCGACATTAGCCTGCAAGCCGTGTTCCTCACCGGCTACGATAGCCACAGCCTACTGCGCGACACCACCCAAGCCGCCCAAAGCGAGATTCAAGCCATTTACGACCATTCGAAATACGCCTATGCGGTGCCCGAACGCGTGCTGCAACAACTGGCCGAAGAAGATGCGCAGCCTTTCTATAAGTCCATTTTCAAAAAGAAAAAACCCGAAACCGCGCAGCCTGAAAAAGGACTGACTGCCCCCGACCAAAAGCAAGACCCCCGCATCAAGGACAGCGATAAGTACCTCAACATCCAAATCACAGATGCGGAGCTGCTTCCGGCCATGGCCAATAAGTATGGCGTTGATCTATTTTTATTCATCAATCAGTTCGAAATCCAAACCGACTACAACGACTGCATTGACCTGCAAAACAAGGTGTACAACCGCAAGATCAAGGTGCATTACAGCCTGTTCAATGCCTTGGGGCAGCAGGTAGGCGGAGATGTGGTCGAGACGCTTTTTCCTTCCAACATCAACGAGGCGGAAGAGATCATTGGCCGGAGCTTCCCGGAACTAAGCCGCGAAATGCTCAAGCAAGTGCCGGCAAAAGCCGACGAAGAGTAAACATTAAGGTAATTACCTCATGTATGCCAGCGCGTGCTTCCCTTCTTTTGGGGCATGCGATTCTCCGTGCCATCCTTCGCTTTACGCTTGCTGTCCCTTGTCCTGTTTTTGGGCATGGGTTTTCTCTTTGCCCAGTCGGCTGGGGAGTACGAAAGTTTTCGTGCGCGCTACAAGCCCCATCAGGAAAAACTTGACCCAACGAACAAAGCCGTGCAGGTGGTGCAATACCTAAGCGGAGCAGAGCTGGCAGCGGTGCTGGAAAGCTACATCCGGGAAGGCGACAAGCAGATGTTTTCGCTTTTGATATGCAGCGTGGGCCGACCCTTAGCCGTGGAAGCCATGCAATCCATGTCCACCGGCGCCATGGCCAAAGGCCTCAATTGGCTGGACAATTACTGGACCCTGGAGCTGATGTGGTACGCAGACGAAGCAACCTTCAATAGGGTAGCGCCCAGCTTGAAGGCGTTTAGGTGAGGGGGTGGGGTTGCAAGCGAGACGCTAACGAGCTAACGTTATTTGGTTGGCTATTTTGTGTTTAGTGATATCATAATTTCTCTAAAACTTGCTAACCCTGCTTCTAGGTTTTCAATTATATCTTCTGCCAGTTCTTCGGGGTCGGGTAAGTTGTCTAAGTCAGCCAGTGATTTGTCTTTAAGCCAAGAAATGTCTAGGCTTGTTTTATCTCTTGCAATGATTTCTTCATAACTGAACTTTCTCCAACGTCCTTCGAGATTTGTTTCAGGATGATAAGTTTCTTTTCGTTTGTTTCTATTGTCGGGCTTGTAACAGTCAATGAAGTCTTTTAGTACGTCAATGTTTAAAGGGTTTTTCTTTAGGGTGTGGTGAATATTT
>CAZBBV010000187.1:0-4321 GCA_964490025.1 uncultured Cryomorphaceae bacterium
CGCCACCGAAATGGCGCATCAATGGGGCATTGGCAAAGAGAAGAAGGACAACGGCGTGCTAATTCTGGTGGCACCCAACGAACGCAAAGTGAACATCTCTCCTGGATACGGGGTGGAACCCTTCCTCACCGACGCGCTTAGCCGTCGGGTAATTGAGGAAGTGATGGTGCCCAACTTCAAAACAAACGACTATTACCGCGGAATAGACCTGGCTGTATCGGCCGTAGCGCGCATTGTTGCCGGCGAATTCGACGGTGAGCTGAGCGGCGGAAAAGGAGGCTCCATTTTCGGCGGCCTCATCATTCTCTTGCTCATTTTCCTTATGCTACGCGGCATGTTCAAAGGCGGTCGTGGCGGTGGAGGGGGCAGCGGCAACAGCACAGCATGGATGGCCGCTTACATGTTGGGCAGCATGGCACGCGGCAGTCGCGGTGGCGGAAGCTGGGGCGGCGGCGGATTCGGCGGAGGAGGCTTCGGTGGATTTGGCGGCGGAGGATTTGGCGGCGGAGGCGCTTCGGGCAGTTGGTAGCCTGCGGCTACCAGCGCAGGTCTTTCATCAAGTAATTTTTCACGTAGTCTTCCACCCCACTTTCAAGTGAGGTAAACGACTTGTCGTAGCCCACCGAGCGCAGCTTATCCATATTGGCTTCGGTGAAATACTGGTAGGTGTCGCGAATGTCTTCCGGCGTGTCCACGAATGAAATATCGGGCGCCAAGCCCATGGCGTGAAAAGTGGCGGTGGCCAAATCCAGAAAACTGCGTGCCTTGCCGGTTCCCAGGTTATAAATGCCGGAATGCTTGCGGTGGTGCATCATGAAGTACAGTACATCCACTGCGTCTTTCACATAAATAAAATCGCGGCTTTGGTGCCCGTCGGCAATGCCCTCGCGGTGCGAACGGAAAAGCTTCATAGCCCCCGTGCGCTTCACTTGCTGATAGGTGTGCATCACCACCGAGGCCATGCGGCCTTTGTGGTACTCGTTGGGCCCGTACACATTAAAGAACTTGAAACCCGCCCAATAATAAGGCTTGCGCTCTTGGAGCAAAGCCCATTTGTCAAAATCGTTCTTCGAATCGCCGTAGGGATTGAGCGGTTTCAACACAGGCACAATTTCGTGGCTGTCCACATAGCCATGCTCGCCCAAGCCGTAAGTGGCTGCAGAGCTGGCGTAGATAAGCGGCAAGCCGAATTCTACGCAAATTTTCCAAACTTCCTGCGTGTAGTGCAGGTTCAAGCGGTCGAAAAGGGCCACATCAAATTCCGTGGTATCGGTGCGCGCGCCCAGGTGAAAGACAAATTCCACCAGCAGTTGGTTGTCGCGCAGCCAGCTGTGAAACTCGTCGCGGTGCACGCGCTGCATGATTTTCTTACCTGCCAGGTTGGGCTCTTTGTCGGATCGCGAAAAATCGTCCACCGCAACTATGTTGTTGTAGCCCTCGGCATTGAGTTTGGCAATCAATGCGCTGGCGATAAATCCGGCTGCTCCTGTTACTACAATCATGTGGGCAAATATAGCTGTTCGGTGGTGGGCTGCAGCAGGCCTTGCTCCACCAAATATTGATGCATAAAACGGATGGCCGCTTCGCCTTTCGTTCCTATGTCCAATGAAAAGTCGTTCACGTAAAGGGCAATGTGCTGCGCGATCACCTCATCCGCCATTTCCTGCGAATGGCATTTTACATAGTCCTTGCTCTCACCCGGATGGGCAAAGGCATAGGCCACGCTTTCGCGAATCAATGTCTGAATGGCCGCAGCGTGTTCCTGCAAATCTCTTCGAATGGCAATTCCCCCCAAGGGAATGGGAAATCCGGTTTCGGCTTCCCAATGCTCGCCCAGGTCGCGCACCAGCGTGAGCCCTTTGTTCATGTAAGTAAATCGGTTCTCGTGGATAATGACGCCCAAGTCCACCTTGCCTTGCAGCAGGGCATTTTCTATTTCTGAAAAAATAACCTCTACCCTATTCTTTGCCATTGGATAGGCGAAAGACAGGAGAAAGTTGGCCGTGGTGTGCCAGCCGGGAATGGCCACCTGCGCATCTTCGAAGGAAAGCATTTCCTTATCGCCCTTGCGGATGAGCAGTGGCCCGCAGTGGTGTCCCAAAGCGCCGCCGCTGCGCAGCATCAGCCATTTGCCCACCTGATGCAGGTAGGCGTGGTAGCTCATCTTGCTCAGTTCCAGTTCGCCGTTGCGCGACATGCGGTTGAGTGCCTCCACATCCTCCATCACCACCTCGAAGCGATAGCCGCGGGTGTCGATCTTTCCGTTCACCAACGCGTCGAAAATGAAGGTATCATTTGGGCAGGGCGAAAATCCCAATCGAATGGCTTTATTGTAACTCATTCAATAGGGCTGTAAGGGTTTCGTTCAAATTATTCACCGCCTCCTGCAGGCGCCAGTTGTCTTTGTTGCGCCGCTCCACATAGTTGCTGATGGCTCGCAAGCAAATCACATCCACCTTGGCACACATGGCGGCAACAATCACCGCTGCGCCTTCCATGCTTTCTATTTGTGCGTCGGCACGCTCGGCCATGCGCTCTATCGAATCTTCATTGCCATGCACCGTATTCACTGTAATAGCCGCCACTTCGCGTAAGGCACCAATGCTCCGCAATTCCTCATAGCCATGCACGCTCATCACCCCGCCCGATAGGTCGTAGTCGTCGTCCTCGATCAGTTCCAAATCCATCAGACTCAGAAAGGCTTCGCCATCTTCGGCACCCATTTCCGGGAAGCTGTCGGAGTTCACGCGCACCACCTCGCCCAAGCTTAGGCTGCGGTCGAAAGCGCCCGCCACGCCTGCATTCAGTATCAGATCGTACTCATTTTTTGCCAAAAAATAACCCGCCCAAAAGGCGGTGCTCACCATGCCCACGCCTGTGATGAGCACATGAATTTCGTGGTGGTTGTGGCTGTACACCATCATTTTCTGATGGGGTTTTTCGCGAAAGGTCATGCCCTGAAGCAGTCCTTTTATTTCGAGGCTTGTGGCCGATACCAATAGTATTTTCATAGCGGCAAATATAGCCCATGAGGCAAATCTTGCGCATGAGGAAAATCAACTACGCGGAGAAGAATATATTTGTGGCCCGCCGCAAAAGAGGCGCAGCAACCCATGGTTTATTTAGAAAGAAGAGAACGCTTCAACGCCGCACACCAATTGTACAACCCGGCGTGGAGCGAGGAAGCCAACCGCGAGGTGTTTGGCAAATGCGCCAACCGCAACTACCATGGCCACAATTACGAGCTATTTGTAACCGTAAAAGGCGAGATAAATCCGGAAACGGGATTTGTGGTGAACCTTTCGGAGTTGAGCCAAATCATCCATACGCATGTGATTGATGTACTCGACCACAAGAATCTAAACCTTGACGTTCCTTTTCTTCAGGGAAAATATACCTCCACCGAAGTGCTGGCCGAAGAAATATGGAAAATTCTATTCCCTATGGTAGCAGGCCTTGGGGCCACTTTGCACCGCATACGCATCACCGAAACAGAAAACAACGCAGTAGAATATTATGGTTAAAAAACTCACTACCCTGGCGCTAAGCGCCATCAGTCTTTTGGCTCTTGCCCAAAACAAAGAAGCCTACAAGATTTTCGACAAAGCAGGAAACGAAAGCGACTACGGGCAGATGCTGAAAAGCGCCACCGGAAAGCAGGTGGTTTTTTTCGGCGAACATCACAACAACGCCATCTGCCATTGGCTGCAACTGAGCCTCATGGAAGATTTGGCCGCCGCTGGTCCGCTGGTGCTAGGTGCCGAAATGTTTGAGTCGGACAACCAATTGCTGATCAATGAATATCTGCGTGGTGCCATCTCGGAAGCCAGCTTTGAAAAAGAAGCGCGCCTATGGCCCAACTACAAAACCGACTACAAACCCATGGTGCTGCTGGCCAAGGAAAAAGGCATTGCTGTGATTGCCACAAACATCCCGCGGCGCTATGCCAGCATGGTGCATAATCAAGGATTGGAAAGCCTGGATTCGCTGGACAAAGCGGCGAAAAAGTTCATTGCCCCGCTCCCCATCAAAACCGACACCCTGCTCGCCTCCTACGCCAGCATGAAAACCATGATGGGCGCCCACGGAACCACGAGCATGATTCACGCACAAATGATCAAAGACGCCACCATGGCCCATTTTATCTTGGAAAATATGGAAAAGAAGGGCACCTTCCTCCACCTCAACGGCGCCTTCCATTCCGACATTTACGAAGGCATTGTGTGGTACATTCTGCTGGAGAAACCCAAGACCGCCATCCTCACCATCAGCACGGTGGAACAGGACGACCTAAGCAAGCTGGACGAAGAAGCCATGGGCA
>CAZBBV010000188.1:0-4320 GCA_964490025.1 uncultured Cryomorphaceae bacterium
CGGCACAAGAAATATAGTATCCACCACTGGCCGCCAAATCGCCCATGGATACGATTACCGGCTTGGCTTCGCGGGCCAGCGCCACTTCGCGCCAAATCACTTCCGAAGCTTGCGCGCTGCCACCCGGACTGTTCACACGCAACACGATTGCCTTTACTTGGTCGTCCAAACGGGCTTCGCGAATGGCCTCCGAAATGCGGATAGAGCCAATTTCATACTCGCTGCCTTGTCCGTCAATGATGTCGCCTTGGGCGTAAATCACCGCAATTTTGTCTTTCGAATAGCCTTCGCTCATCTTCGCGTTCAGGTCTGAATAGGCTATAAGCGAGATGTCGTCCACCGACTCGGTGCCCACCGCTGCGCTTAGTGCAGCGTCCATTTCGTCTTTGTACACCATGCGGTCGGCCATGCCGTATTTCACGGCGTCTTCGGCATTTCTTATCAGCAGCTCGCTGGCCATGCGGTTTATTTCTTCGGCAGTCACACCGCGGCTTTCGGCCATATCGGCCACCATTTGGTTCCACAACGAGGTGGCTATCAAAGTCAATTGCTCGCGATTTTCGGGGCTCATTTCATCATTCACCAATGGCTCAATGGCGCTCTTAAATTTTCCATGGCGTATCACTTGTGGCTCAATGCCTATTTTCTCCAGTGTACCTTTTATAAAAGGCACTTCGAACATGATGCCCTTCATTTCCATCATGCCGGTGGGGTGAATAAATACACTATCGCTTACAGAGGCCAGATAGTAGGCGCTTTGGCTGTACACTTCGGAGTAGCTGTACACAAACTTGCCGCTCTCTTTGAAGTCTTTTAGCGCCTCGCGCACTTCGAACATGGTGGCCATGCCGGAAGGAACGAAACTGATGTCTAGGAAAATTCCTTTTACATTGTCTTCATCTTTCGCTTGGCGAATGGCGCTCAGCAACTCGTTTAACCCAATAGGCGAATTCGACTCGCCGGTCATGAAATCGAAATCTTCGAAAGGATTGTTGCTCGCCCGATCCATGATGGAATTGGAGAGCGTGAGGTGCAGCACCGAGTTGGGTTCAATGTTTACTTTGTCGCTACCTGCACCTGCAGATATGATACCGACAAAAATGAGGAACATCAGGGCCGAAAAAAGAAAAAGGCCCAACATGGTGGCGAAGGTGAATTTGAAAAACTGTCTCATGAGCTTTGGATTTAGGCGACAATAATAGAACATTTAGCCGCAGGGGCTCCAGCAAAGCGCTATTTTTGGCCGCATGTTATACTTTCTTTCACAAGGCAGCAACCTGGGCGACCGAAGCGATAATTTTCGTCGCGCCGTGATGGCTATTAAATCTTTAGGAGAAATTCAGTCGCTTTCGCCCGTTTACGAATCGGAGCCTTGGGGCTTCGAATCAGAAGACTGGTTTTGGAACATGGTTGTGGCCTTGGAATCGAAGAGAGGCCCTGAGGATTTGCTGTCGGCCATTTTGGAAATAGAAAAAGAAATGGGCAGAAACCGATCCGCCCAATCGGGTTATAGCTCGCGCATTATTGATATTGACCTTTTGAGCACTGAAAACTTGATCCAAAAAAGTCCGTTACTCGAGTTGCCGCATCCCCGCTTGGCCGAAAGGCGCTTTGTGTTGGCGCCTTGGGCGGATATTGCCCCCAATTATATTGTGCCTGTTTGGAATAAATCTGTGGCCACATTGTTGGCCGAATGCGCCGATACCACCCTTTGCAGAAAACTGAAAGATGCACCGATACATAGCCATTGAGGGCAACATAGGCGCCGGAAAAACCACTGTGGCCCGACTGCTGGCCGAGCGCATGAATGCGCGGCTGGTGTTGGAGCGCTTTGCCGACAATCCTTTTCTGCCGCAGTTCTACACCGACCGAGCCAAGTATGCTTTTCCCTTGGAAATGTCGTTCCTGGCCGACCGCTACCGACAGGCGCTGGAGCTGTTCCACTCCGACCTTTTTGCCGAGCGCACCATCAGCGATTTCTTTTTTGCCAAAAGCCTGCTCTTCGCCCGCATCAACCTAGCAGAAAGTGAGCGCGAATTGTTCAAGGAGTTTTACAGCATTCTGGAAAGCAAGTTGCCCAATCCGGAACTAATTGTTTACCTCAATCGTCCCATGGAGGTACTGCAGCAAAATATCCAGAAAAGGGGAAGAAGCTATGAGGCCATTTTGGAAACGGACTACCTGAAAATGGTGCAGGAATCGTACATGGACTACCTGCGTCAGGTGGCTGACATACCGGTGCTGGTGGTGCATTGCGGCGCTATCGATTTTACCGCGAACGAGCAGGTCTTGCTAAGCCTGCAAATGGCCATAAAATCTGCACAAAATCAAGGAGTTACCCACATTGAATTGTGAAAGGATTTTTTTTGTGATCACCCCTGATAGGGCACGAAGCTTGCTATATTTGCGCCAAATTTAAAATCCCCAAAAAGCTATGAAGCGATTCTGCTTTTACTATTCATCCCGTCGCTACTCATGGCCCAAGAGACCAACAAAGTGAGAAAATTTAGTGACGATTTTAACCCCTTTAGCGTAGGTCTTCACCTAGGCAATGTGGCCTCTCTTGGCGATTACCGTGCTTTCGAGGGCGACAACGCCAAGTTTGATCTTGGTTTCGGACTAGATGCCAACTACATGTTCAACCACGTGTTTGGTCTCGAAGGCCGCTTTATGCTGGGCAGCGCCACCGGTGGTAGCGAAGACATCAACTTTGGAGCCTTTACCCAAGGCAGCTATTCAGACGGTTCGTTTCTGGATGGTTCGATAAGCGGAAAAATAGCCTTCGGCAACCTCACTTTCCACCGCAACAAAATGAAGAAATGGAACCCTTACCTCACCGCAGGTATTGGTTTTAGCAATGTGGAGGTGACCAACTTCGTAACCGAAGACAACAGTGAGGCCAACAGCTACAGCAAAACCATGATGAAATTCCCATTGGCCATGGGTACGGAATTCCGCATCAACGACCGTTGGAATGTGGACTTGAACTTTATGTTCAATGTGGCAGGCAACGACAACTGGGACGGAATGACCTGGGGTCAGGGAACTGATGTGTACCTGTACTCAAACGTGGGTGTGAACTACATCATTGGCAAGCAGAAGAAAGGCGTGGAGTGGGTGAACCCCATGGACCAAATGTATCTGGACCTGGATGGTATGAAAACCAAAGTGGACGACCTGAGCAAAGACACCGACGGCGACGGTATTCCTGACTATTTTGACAAGGACAACAACACCCCGAAAGGTGTGGCTGTGGACGGTAGCGGAAAACCGCTGGATGTGGATGGCGACGGCGTGCCTGATTATATCGACGTAGACCCATTCACCCCAAAAGGTGCCACTGTGGATGCCAGCGGACGCGAGATGGACGGCGACGGCGACGGTGTGCCCGACAGCCGCGACCTGGAGCCCAACACGCCTAAGGGCAACATGGTGAACTTCCAGGGAAAAAGCATCCCTACCGGTGCTACTGCCGAGGTGGCCAACATCTTTATGCCTTCGGTATTCTTCGAGCTAAACAGCAGCACCGTGACCTACTCTAACTACGAGCGCTTGGCGGTGATTGGCAAGATGATGAAGAGCAACAGCGACATTAAGCTAGTAGTAACAGGCTATGCCGACCCAACCGGAAGCGCCAACTACAACAAGAAACTGGGCGAGAAACGCGCCAAGGCCGTGGTAGACCATTTGGTGAAATACTACGGCATTAGCGAAAGCCGCTTTACGGTGGAGAGCAAAGGCGAGGAAGAACTCCTTACCAAAGGCATCAACAACATCAACCGCCGCGTGGACTTCACTGTGAAGCAATAAGCCGCGAGCGAAATAAGCAAAATGAAAAACCCCCATCTGCGCAGGCAGGTGGGGGTTTTTCAAATTTATCATTGGCCTGCTATACATCAGCATCCTGATCATTTTATTTTTAGCTAGAACTAGTAGAAGTTTCAAGTCTTTGATTAATAAAAAAGAGGCAGTTAATTCTTTGTGGCTTTTTCATTCGTTTCAAAATCTTTAAGTGTCTTACCGTCCTTGTTTTTCCATTCAGCTAGTCCGTTTGCATTACGCCCCATTACCATAACCGCTGCTGTGGAAGGACTGCTAAAAATATAGTCGTCTGAAAATTCATAGTATTCTCCTTTGTCAACAAGCACTCCTTCGTCAATAAGTTTTTGTCTATATGTGATATAGTTGGGAGTCATGGAATTTACAATTGTCGCGGCTGCTCTGGAGTTTTTGAAAACTACAAAACCGTCAGAAGTCGGTTCGCCTTGACCGTCTGCACCACGAGTGGCTTTAATAAAAAATGAGTCCTGTTTTTGTTTC
>CAZBBV010000189.1:0-4311 GCA_964490025.1 uncultured Cryomorphaceae bacterium
CATACACGGTGTTCAATGCGTTTAGGTTGCGTGTAAGCTCCGCTACTTCCGATTGAAGCTGTCTAGAGTTCTCAGCTGTTGCGCTTAGGTTTTGAACCAACTCCGATTGAGTTTCAGACTGTGCCTGACCACTTTGAAGCTGCATTTCATATAGCGCATTCAAAGATTCAATGTTCTTGGCTGCCTTTGCAATTTGCACATTGTATTCTTGGGTTGATGCAGCTGCCTCTACAGTGTCGTTCAATTTGCTTGCTGCCTCGCCAAAACTTGACAATCCGCGACCAAGACTTTCGATCAATTCACCGTCAATCTTTGCTTCGTCCAGCATTTTATCCAATTCTTGACTAGGGGTCAAATGGCTCTTTCTTGGCTTATCGTCTTCACTTTCCATGTGCGCCAGTTCAGGATACACCAAACTCCAATCTACCTCCTCGTGTGGCTTTTCAAATGCCGAGAAGAAAAAGATAATCGCCTCCGTTCCAAGACCAACAATCAACATTTGGTCAGCTCCCTGCCAGTGAAGAATTTTGAAAAGGGCTCCAAGAATAACTACTGCAGCACCCCAGCCATATAGTTTGGCCATGTTGTTCTTCCATCTTCTCGAATTCACATTAAATAACGCCATACTTCTTAAGAATTAATTGTTTAGGTAAAATTTGGATTAATAATTATTGAAAATCTGCTAAATCGCGGCCCATGAAGGACTGCACACAACGGAATCCTATATAACACTTCGCTGTATCTTGGTATTCGTAGTCTCGGGTTCCCACATGTAGGTAGTATCCTATGTCTTTCCACGAACCTCCGCGAATTACTTTGCGTTTCAATACTAGAGGATCAGAGTCCTTGGCATCATACTGAAAATCGGGATTCATGTCGTGGCTGAACTCGAAAGATTGCGGGTCGTAGGCAGTTACGGTCCATTCAGCAACATTACCGCTCATACAATATAGTCCGAACATATTTGGCCAATAGCTAGTCACCTTTACAGTTTGGAATCCGCCGTCGTCTACATAGTTTCCTCTTCCGGTTTTGAAATTACCCAGGAAACAGCCACGGCTGTTGCGGATATACGGGCCACCCCAAGGGTACATGTTGTTTTCCCATCCTCCGCGGGCAGCGTATTCCCACTCCGCTTCGGTTGGTAGTCGAAACTCTTGTTCGTAAGGTTTCTCCTCGCTGTCCAAATAGCTGTCTCTGTATCTGCTTCTCCAATTACAAAATGCACGTGCCTGATGCCAGTTTACGCCAACTACCGGATAATCGTCATAGGCCGGATGCCAAAAGTATTTGTCGTGCATAGGCTCGTTGAAGGAATACGAATAGTCGTGTATCCAAGCCAAGGTATCGGGGAAAATGTTGATTTCAACCTCTTCTATGAACTCGGCTCTGCTGTCAATGCCGTTTCCATAACTTCCTGTTTCGTGGTTGTACCTGTTCTTGCGTTCTGCCGCTTTACGCTTATTGATGTACTGATAGTAGAAATTAAGCTTGCGTGTATCTATTTGCTTGCGGTTGTAAAATCTCTCTTCAGAAGGATAGTACATTTCTTCTAGGGTCAATTGGATCTCCTCATCTGAGGAGCTCCAGTCAATGGCATTGCTCCAGTCAATCATTGGCTCGTCAAGCAGGTTGCCAAATTCATCTTCCTCGATAAACTCATAGCCCTCGAGACCGGCATCTCCAAGAAGCACGCGCGCTATAGAATCGCGCACCCACTCCACAAATTGGCGGTACTCGTTGTTGGTGATCTCGGTTTGGTCCATGTAGAAAGCCGCCACCGAAACAGTCCTAGTGGTATTGGTCATTCCGTAGGTCACATCCTGATCATTGGCACCCATTTGGAAAGAACCCATTGGTATGTACACCATGCCATAAGGCTGGCTAGGGTACCATGCTTTTCTTCCTTGCGCACCTACTAGCTCACCTTGGTCTGAACCTGTACAGGCCGAAACCAAAACGCCGAGGGCAATAATCTGAAGGAGCTTTCTCATACTATGTTGTTTTAATGCGCTCTATTTTTTTTCAACGATTCTTTTAACGCTAAAAATCATCATAATGTACATCATGATGATTTAAATCGTCTTTTTCCGAAGCTCGCAATATTACAAAAATCTAACATTACGATACATCTGTGGTGTGCGAGGCGGAATTTCTATTTGGAAGCAGTAGCTCAACATGACTTCATGTGATCCGCTGCTGTAGCTGCTGAGTTTGGATGTTGTGAGATCATAGGAATATCCAACCCTCAGCTGTTCAGTAATGTTATATCCCATTAGGATGGCAATGGCGTCTTCAATACGGTAGCTCACACCTCCCCAAAATTTTCCGTCATAAACGGCGTATGCATTCAAATCTACCTGAAAACTAGCGAAGTCGCTCTTGAACAAAAGCGAAGGATTCAACTCCCATTCCGGCGCTACTTCCCAACGAAAGCCACCATCCACATATAAGTGACGGCGCTGCTGGAAATTGGTAGAGCCTCCAAGATCGGCATCAAACTCTACAAGCTGAGAAGAAGAAACTCCTGCATACCAGCTATCGCTCCAATAGTATAGGCCGAAGCCAATGTCGGGGGTAATCTTATTGGTAGTGGATTGTGGAATGGATGGGTCGGTACCTCCTGTTCCGCCATTGGGATCGATCCAGGTTGGGTTTACAATGCCGTAATCTGTTACACCAAAACGAGCACCAATGCCAAGTATACCATCTCCAAGTTCTTGGTGAAAGGAATATGACAAGCGCACGGTATTGTTGGTTTGAAAGCCCAACTTGTCGTTGAAGATAGAAAGACCCAAACCGCCGTGAAGAAGTTCTACAGGTGCTTCGATATTCACATTCAAACTTTTTGGACCTCCGTCAAAACCCGTCCACTGGCTTCTGTATAGCGCGTTGGCGCAAATACTTCCATTAACACCTGCATAGGCCGGGTTATAGAGTATTCTGTTAAACATGTATTGGGTAAACTGAATGTCCTGTTGAGAAAATGCGCTAAACGCAAGAACTACAGAAAAGGCGGTAAGTATCTTTTTCATTGACATGTTTAGGTAATATCTCAGGGGGCTAAAGTTAAGTAAAAATCGTTTTGAACCAAGACGTGTAAAATTTAGTGTGCGTTGAGCTAGAAAAGCTTTTTTGCTGCCCGCCACCATCTGTCCGGAATTTCGCCTTCGCCCGCTTTCAAATAATCATTGTAAGAACATGGTACTAGTATGTGTCTATTGTGCAATGGATTGAAAGGGTTTTCCAAAGGCATCTCAATCCACCATCTTCCGCTTTTATCGCTCTTGAAGAAAACAATCTCCTTTTCCAGTTCAGTGTTTGGCACCACATACTTGATGTAGTTGTCTCGTTTCCCAAAAGGGAAATCGCTCTTTCGAAGGCTGATGCCTTCCAAAGCGTACCATATTCCTTGCGCCAGCAACTTTGCCGTTTGGGCATAGCGATCGTAGATGGCTTCGTGATTAAAGAAGCCAATAACACTTACTTTATCGCTAATTCCTGCGTATCGGGCGAGCGCACACCACTCCACGCCATTGAATCCGTTTGGCGATCCATTGGTGTTGGCCGGTGCATCTTTCATAGAAAGGGCATTCACGTCGAACGATACAATGTCGCTATCGCGCATTACGGGTTCGGCCTCAGTCAAATCTTTTTGCAAGGTCCCCAATCGATAGGTTTCGAAATACATTTTCTCCATCAGCTCTATCTCGCTTTGATTCACGAGAAAAGTTTGATAACCCAAATTCACAAAATTGAAGAGGTTATTGGGCTTCTGCATGATGATGTGGCTCAGATAGCTCTCTGATTTCATAGGGCCTTTCAACTCTCCCAAATCAAACTTACTGTCTACGGAGGTTATGTTTACGGATTGCTCCAGATGATCAAACGCGCTATAGAGGGCGAAAGTCAGATCTTGCGTTCCTCCTATTATAATAGGTATGAGCTGCTGCTTCACGCAATAGGTTACCACCGTTTTCAATGCCAGGTAGCTATCTTCTATGTCCTCCCCTTGTGAAATAATCCCCGCATCTGCTATTTTGAGGTCCCAATGCCCGGCAAACAATTGGTAAAGTTCTCTTCGGATGGCATTGGCGCTACCATGGCAATCTTCTTGCTGGCTTCCTCCTCTACTTTCCTCTATGGACACCATCACAACCTTACATTCCTCCAGTGTTGGCAATTCGTGGTGGTGCATCAGGATTTGGTGGCCCAAAGTTCCCTCACCAAGCTGCTGCGCCCATGCCACAAAAGACTCCGGAAGTGGAGAAAGAAAATCGTTGATCATTTTTTAGCTCTTGCTTTCGATCG
>CAZBBV010000190.1:0-4297 GCA_964490025.1 uncultured Cryomorphaceae bacterium
ATATTCAAAGGATGTTCTTCCTGTCCCTCTTGTCCAAAGGCCTCAAGTGTGATCGAAACTATAAGGAAAAAAATTACGGTCTTCATAGAGTGGCTAAAATTTGGCTTCTTCATGTCTGTACTAGTTTGAATACTCGATAGCCAAATATACCCTTCTTTCCTTTTCAGTTCAGCAGCCAAGCCCGCCCAAAACAAAAAAAACTCCGCCTTTTGGGCGGAGTTTTTTCAATCAACTAAAGTCTATATGCAGAAATTACAACGCAGCCAGGGCTTTGTCGTAGTCGGGTTCCTGAGCAATGTCGGGCACTTGTTCGGTGTGTACCACCGTGCCTTCGGCATTGATCACCACCACCGCGCGGCTCATCAGTCCGGCCAAGCCGCCATCCATCAATTTCACAGGGTAGTTGGCTGTAAATCCGTCGTTTTTGTACTCGGCGCCCATCTTCACATTTTCAATGCCTTCGGCACCGCAAAAGCGTTTTTGCGCAAAGGGCAGGTCCTTGCTTACGCACAGCACAGCAGTGTTGCTGAGTGAGACTGCGCGTTGGTTAAACTGTCGCACAGAGGCCGCGCACACGCCGGTATCAATGCTCGGGAAAATGTTGAGCACCAAATTCTTTCCGGCAAAGTCTGCCAAACGAATGGTGCCCAGATCCAAGCCTGTAAGTTCGAAATCGGGCGCTTTGCTGCCCACAGCGGGCAGGCTTCCGGCGCTGTTCACCGTGTTTCCTTTATGGATTATTTGAGCCATGCTTTCTTGTTTGTTTAAGGGTTAATAAAATGAAAACCCCTCTTTGTTGGTCACGCAGAGGGGCTTTCGAAATACATTAGTGCGCGGCCAGGTAATCGGCCACACCGCTGTGGGTAGCGTTCATGCCTTCTTCGCCGGCTTTCCAGTTGGCAGGACACACTTCACCTTTTTCTTCAAAATACTGAAGGGCATCCACTATACGCATGGCTTCTTCTACATTGCGGCCCAGTGGCATGTTGTTCACCACCTGGTGCTGCACCACGCCGTTTTTATCGATTAGGAACAGTCCGCGGTAAGCCACCAGTTCGCCGTCGGCTTGCAGGTTGTCGTTCTCGTCGTAGAAATAGCTACCGGCCAGCACGTCGTAGTTGCTGCTGATGGTTTTGTTGGTGTCGGCCACTATCGGGTAGGTTACACCACCAATGCCGCCTTTGTCTTTGCTCAGTTGCAACCAACCCCAATGCGATTGCTCGGTGTCGGTGCTCACAGCCACTATTTCCACATTTTTCGCGCGGAAATCATTCAGGCGTGCTTGAAAAGCGTGCAACTCAGTGGGGCATACAAAAGTGAAATCTTTGGGGTAGAAGAACAGAATCACGTACTTCTTTCCCAGATATTGATCCAATGAAAAATCTTCAACAATCTCTTCTCCGTTGATTACCGCGGAGGCCTTAAATACAGGGGCTTTTTTGCCTACTAATACTCCCATTTTTATTTGAATTTTATGGTTAAACGATTATGTAATTTGGTTCGCAAAAGTAGGCATTTAACAGCCTTGCTTGTGTAATGTTCGACACCAAAGATTGTTAACCCAGGATTATTTTTCAGTGGAGCATGTGCGTGGAAAGGGCCAGCACAAAGCCCAATATAACATAGGCCAGCTTGCGGTAGTTGAGGCTGTGGCTCTCCGAGCTTTCGTACAAAATGGTGGTGCTGATGTGCAGGAAAATGCCAATGGCCAAACCCGAAAGAAACACCGCAGCGCCCGAACCCCACACGCCTGAGGCACCAATGAACATGCCCAGCGGCGACATAAAGGCGAAAGCCGCCACCAACGCAATTTGCATAAGATTAGAAATGCCTGTTCCGCGCAGCAGCCCGGCCAGGATGATGGCAACGGGTAGTTTGTGTGCAAGAATGGCCATGAGCAAGTGGTTGGCCACTTCTTCCTCCAGGTGGCCGCCGCCAAAACCCACCGGAATGCCTTCCAAAAGAGCATGTAGGCCCAGGCCAATCATCACCATCATGGGGGCTTTCCCTTTTTTGAAATGGTGGTAATGACCGTGCTCAATGCCCTCGGACAAGAAATCGATCAGTATTTGGATAAAGAAACCGGCCAGAATGCCGTAGCTGGCCAGCTCTGCATTGGTGGAGAAAGCCACCGGAAGCAACTCTATGAGGGTAATGCCAAAGAGGAAAGCGCCCGAAAAAGTAACGAGGGCTTTCATCACGCCCTTTTTTTCCACAGGAATAAAGCGGCTAATGAAGTAGCCGGCCACAACGGTGAGTATGAGTGCGAGGTAGCCCATTATTTTGGGCGTGAAAGTAAAATTAAGCGGTCAGAGCGCAAGGCATGAAAGTCACCCAATTGATAATCGCCATAAACATCCGTGATTTGCAGCCCAACCTTGTCGTACATCTGCTGAAAGTCTGTAAGCTCGAAAGCCTTTACACGCTCCTCGAAACTGTGCTTGCAGTTGTTGTCTACCAGCGAAATCTTCTTCACAATGGAGCCGTCGTTTATTTCGCGCACCAACGAAAAGCGGATGCCTTCCTTTTCAAATGCCTCTTCGGGAATGAGGCCCAACTTGGCTTTTTTCACATTCAGAAAATCCTGCACAAAAACGCCGTCGGGCTCCAACGCGTCGCGCACCGATTGCAGGGTGTTTAAGTGTTCAGCTTCGGTATCGAAATAGCCAAAACTGGTAAACAGGTTGAGGATCAGTCGGTATTTACCTATTAGTGGATTGCGCATGTCGTGCTCAATGAAGCGGAGTCGTGCACAGGCATGTTTGTTGGCCAGTTCAATGTTGTTGGCACTGAGGTCCACGCCGGTCACGTCGTAGCCTTTTTTGAAAATATGAATGGCATGTCTGCCACGACCGCAACACAGGTCCAGCACGTGTTCACCTTCCGGAATTTCTACTTTTTCAAGCAAAAGATCAATGAAAGCAGCGGCCTCTTCGTCGTTGCGGTGGCTGTAGAGCGTGTGATAGTAGGAGCTATCGAACCAGGTTTCATACCAACTCATCCGCGGTACTTGCTTTCAGTTTTCATTTTTCAAAAATGGTAAAAAGCGCTCATTTCGCGTCTTCGAATATGCCTTTACTGCGAATAAGATAAACTACCACAAGCAAAGACACCACGGCGGCCATGAGGTAGATGGCTTTTTGGGCAAATTCGCCAAAGAGCAAACTGCCCACAAAAAACAGGCAGGCATACACGAACACTGTGGCGAATATCCAACCCACAGCTAGGTAGCCCATTCTGCTGAAAGATGCCGCGCGTTCTTCCTTTTGTTGAAAAGGCTTCCACCAGCCGCCGGGGTTCACTTTTTGGTAAAAATGGGCGAGCGTTTCTGCTTTTTCCGGCTTTGTGAGCCGCGTGACCAACAGCCAAACCACGGTGGTGAAAGTCACGGTGAGGAAGAAGCTGTTAGGAAATTCCCAGCCCAGAACGTACCTGCTCACCGCAAAGCCCACGAATGGCGCCAGTGTAGCGGATATTTCGCTCCAGGCATTCACGCGCCACCAGTACCAGCGCTAGATTAGCACCAGCACCAGGCCGGCGCCGCACTCTATCAAAAAGGCCCACACGCCTGAGATGGAATCCATAAGTGAAGTGGCATAAACAGCCAGCGCCATAAGCAAGAGCGTGACGAGTCGCGACACCATGACCAAGTGCTTTTGCGATTTTTCTTTGGCCAAAAAGCGCTTGTAAAAGTCGTTTACCACATAACCCGCGCCCCAGTTGAGTTGCGTGCTGATGGTGCTCATGTAGGCGGCGATAAAAGCTACTAAAAGCAGTCCTCTGAGTCCGGTGGGAAGGTAGTCGCGCATGGCCATCACAAAGCCTTGTTTTTGTTCTGCGCCCTGCAGTTCGGGGTAGAGCACCAGGCTACACAGCGCCACCAATATCCACGGCCACGGACGAATGGCGTAGTGCGCTACCTGAAAGAGTAGGGTGGCATACACGCTTTCTTTTTCGCTACGGGTGCTCATCATGCGTTGGGCCACATAGCCGCCACCGCCGGGCTCTGCCCCGGGATACCAGCTGGCCCACCACTGCACGCCCACATAAGCCAAGAAGGCGCCTAGCGTTACCACCAGCACCTGTCCGCCTTCGGCTGCTGTGCCTATGCTTGGAAAAAAAGAAAACACATCCGCCGGCAATTGACTTTTTAAGCCACTCAGCCCGCCAATTTCCGGGCTATTAACTACTAAAATGGAAAGAATAATGGTTCCCGTCATGGCAATGGTAAATTGCACCGTGTCCGTTACGCTCACGCCCCACAACCCACCCAGCGACGAGTAGAAAGCAGCAAAAA
>CAZBBV010000191.1:0-4285 GCA_964490025.1 uncultured Cryomorphaceae bacterium
ATGCGCCGTTGATTTGATTGCATCCCGAATGACCACTCACCCGCAAAGTGGCCAGGTCGAAATCTAGTATAGGCGCTCCTTTGGCAATTTTTTCTCCATCCACATCTTCCTTAGTCCAGCGCTCCAGCTGAAAGCTGGTGTTCAAATCGGGCGTAACCACAAATCGTCCACAACCTTCAAAGCTTTGTCCGCCGTCTGCTGTTTCAATAAAAATGCGCACGCGGTGCGAAAAGGGTGTGCCGCTCATATTGTCTTCGCAGCGTTCGCGGGTCAATTCTATTTTGAGGCTTCCCATTTCTGTTTCTGAGTAAAATACCAACTCAGAATTGTCCGCCGGGGTAAACGCCTTGTAAGGCACATTCATTTCAAAACCATCTGCGGTGGTGAAACGCACCACTTTTTTGTTTTCAAAATCCAAGCTCCAGAAAGGCTCATTTCCCAAGGCATAAAACTCGATTCCTTGCTTCCATTTTTTTAGGTAAAAACCCATTCCCCCCTCCGTTTCGTCCATTTCAATGGTATCCACCGGATCGCTTTGTTCCGGGTTGGGCGTGTTTCTGCAGCCTATCGCGATCGCCGACAACGAGAGGAGGAAAAAAAGTAGTCTTTTCATGTTGTTTGAGTTTTATGGGTTTTTGTCCGCAAATTCCAAAACTCCGAAGTTGGCGAGTTGTTGCCAATACTCAGGAAAGGATTTGCTCACTACTTCGGGTTGCAAAATTTCAATGGGGAAACGAGTGGCAAAAAGCGATAGCGCCATGGCCATCCGGTGGTCGTTGTAGGTGGCGAATGCCTCTTCCGGCGCAACCATTCTTTCCGGTTCCAGCACCAGCGTTTCGTCGTCCTCGAGTAAACGGATATTCATTTTGGCCAGTTCTGTCTGCATGGCTGCAATTCGGTTGCTTTCTTTCCATTTCAAATTGTCGGCACCCACTATACTGCACCGTATGCCTACCACCGCACATAGGCTCAATATTGTCTGCACCTGATCGGGCATATCGCCCATGTAGAAGGAAAGTTGCTTGGGCACGGGCACGTCATCTTTGTACACCAATACGCCGCCGGGGATGGCGGTGTAGCGAATGCCAAAGGGTTTCAACAGGTCCAGAAATTTTCGGTCGCCCTGATCGCTTTCCAGGCGCATGCCCGAAAGTATGATTTCTCCTTTGGCTTGAGTGGCCAAAAGGGCAATGAAGTAAGCGGCGCTGCTCCAGTCGCGTTCAATGGCCATTTCGCAATTTTCAATTTCCTGCTGCGGCACCTGGATGGTGTCTCCTTCGCGGAAACTACGAATTCCGCATTTCTGCATCAGGCTCAGGGTCATGTCGATATAACTTTCGGAAAGCACCGGCGGCAACAATTGTATAGATAGTCCGCCTTGTATTTTCCAGGAAATGAGTAGCAAGGCAGAAATAAACTGACTGCTGACATTACCTCGCATGGCCAGTTTCAAGCCTTGAAGTACTCTGGGATAAACCACCAACGGGGGGAATCCGTGGCGCTGTGCATATTCGATTTTGGCGCCCAGCGCTCGCAGGGCATCCACCAGTGGTTCAATGGGTCGCTCGTGCATGCGCTCGCTGCCTGAAATGCGGATTGGGTCTATCGCTTCGCCTTTTTGTAGGGCAAAAAAGGCAGTGAGAAAACGCATGGCGGTGCCGGCATGGCCTACCTGAATCTCACTTCTCGGATTCGATAGTGCTTCGGTCGTGATCAGGCTATCCTGCGAGAGGTCCTCCGTCTGAAAATTGATTTTTCCTTCAGAAAGGGCACGAAGAATCAGTGCACGATTGAGCAAACTCTTGCTCGCCGGAAAGCGAATAGCCCCGGTGGCGCGCATGTTCCTAAGGTCAATTTTGGCTCTCTGCATACGCTATTCAGCCATTTGGATTTGATAAAACGAAAGCGATTCTTTGATCAATTCTTCGGACACTTCAATGCCTATTTTGGCTTCACCAATGGCCGATATCAGACTCATTCTGATGTTTTTACCGCTCCTTTTTTTATCACTGCGCATGTAGCCCAGCAATTTATTGAGATCGTCTGCATGAAAATCCGGCGTGGGGAATAGTTTGCCCGCCAAGGCACATATTTCGTCAAGCTCGCTATGCGAAAGGCCGCACACCTTGTGCGACAGATAGCTTTCGCAAATCATGCCGGCGGCTATGGCTTCGCCATGTAGCAGGGTAAGGCGTTCTTCGTCTTCCAGAAACAGGCTCTCAATGGCGTGACCCACCGTGTGCCCAAAATTCAGCATTTGCCGTGTGCCCTTGTCCAGCGGATCTTCTTGAACGATTTCCAGCTTGGCTTCCACACATTTATGCACGAGCAGTTCCACACACTCCGCTTCGCAGTAGCGCTCCGACTGCATAAGTCTGAAAATTTCCGGGTTGTAGATGAGGCCGTATTTCATCACTTCGGCCAGGCCGGAAATGAAGTTTCGCTTGTCGAGGGTGCTGAGGTAGCCGGAGTCGATTATGGTCAGTTCGGCCGATTTGAACAGGCCGATTTCGTTTTTCAAATGGTTGAAATCAATGCCTACTTTTCCGCCAATGGCGGCATCCACCTGTGCGAGCAGCGAGGTGGGGATGTTCACGAAGTTAATCCCTCGCTTGTAGTTTCCGGCAACAAATCCGCCAAGGTCGGTGACCATGCCACCGCCCAAATTGATGAGCAGCGCATGCCGATCGGCGCCATTGGCCGCCAGTTCTTCCCATAGGTTCATGCAGGTGTATATCGACTTGCTTTCCTCTCCGGCGTCCACTTCCAGCAGTGTGGCGTTTTCCAACGGCGCACACATAGAAAGTAAATGCGCAATGCAGGCCTCATGGGTGTTTTCGTCGGCCAGGATAAAAAGCTTTGAATAGGATTTCTTCGCTAGAATTTCATCAAGAGCGGCATATCCCTGTGGGCTAAAAGCTACTTTCGAGAAGAGGATTTTTTCTGCTTTCAAAACTTGGTATTTTGTCATGCTTTGCATGGGCAAATGGCGCTACCTATGCGGCACTGAAAGTACAAATATGACTGTGATTGCCAAGCCGTGCATGATGTATATTTGGCGCCAACATTTCTGATATGATAGACTTTTCGAATACCCTGGTAGCCTTCCGCACCCGCAACGACAAAGAATTGCGCCGCGCCTTCTGGCTTTTCAAAATGATAGAACATCCTTTCATGGTATCCGTGGGGAAAAATCTGGTGAAGGCCGCGCTATTTCTGCATCTTCCGGTGAAATGGATGATCCGCGAGACGGTGTACGACCATTTTTGCGGAGGTGAAACCATGGAGGAATGCGAAAGCAAAATGGCCGTGATGAAGGCCAATAAGGTGTTTGCCATTTTAGACTACGGGGTGGAAGGAAAAGAGTCGGAAGCCGATTTCGACCATGCCTTCGAGGTGGCCTTACGCACCATTGATTTTGCCAAAACACGTCCGGAAATTCCTTTCACCGTGTTCAAACCTACGGGCATGGGCAGACTGAGTTTGTATGAAAAAGTGGGTAGCGGCAAGACCATGACGGCTGCAGAACAAGCAGAATGGAATAGGGTAGTGGAGCGCTACGACCGCATTTGCCAAAAGGCGGTGGAAGTCAAAATTCCATTGATGATAGACGCTGAAGAAACCTGGATGCAACAGGCGGCGGACGACTTGGTGCTGAGCATGATGCGCAAATACAACCGCGAGCATGCTTGGGTGTACAACACCCTTCAGATGTATCGCCACGACCGGATGGATTATTTGAGATCCTTGAATGAGATGGCGGAAAGAGAAGGCTTCAAGGTGGGGCTGAAAATTGTGCGCGGAGCCTACATGGAGAAAGAGCGCGAGCGCGCTGAGAAAATGGGCTATCCGTCGCCTATTCATAAAGACAAGGCAGGCACCGACCGCGACTACGACCTTGCGGTGGATTATATCGTAGAGCATCTCGACCGCTTTGCGCTTTGCGCCGGCACGCACAACGAAACCAGCAACCAGAAGCTGGCGGAATTAATTGAGAAAAAAGGCATTTCGAAAAGCGACTCGCGTATTTACTTTTCGCAGCTATTCGGCATGAGCGACCACATCACCTTCAACCTGGCCGACCATGGCTATAATGTGGTAAAATATCTACCGTATGGCCCTGTGAAAGATGTGATGCCATACCTCTTCCGACGGGCGGATGAAAACACGAGTGTGGCCGGGCAAACAGGTCGTGAGTTAATGCTTCTACAAGCCGAAAGAAAACGCCGAAAAAAAACCTAAGGGCAGTTGCAGGATAGTTTAGCCTCCAGCCATTCCACGGAAA
>CAZBBV010000192.1:0-4257 GCA_964490025.1 uncultured Cryomorphaceae bacterium
GCTCTCTACCAACTGCAGGTGTGACCGCGTCAACAACGTGCAGGAAACCCTGAGCATTACCGACCGAACGTACCTACTTTTCGAAGGAAAAATTCTAAAATCGGGCACTGCTGAAGAACTGGCTGCCGACCCTCAGGTACGCAAAGTGTATCTGGGCGAAAAATTCGAATTGAGGAGGTACTGATTCCGCTTAGGCCTCTTGTACCGTAAAAGTGTAGCTCTCCATGATGTGGTTGTGGAGCAGTTTTTTGCAAGCGTCGTTCACTTTGCTTTCCGCCTCTGCTTTGTTGCCGGCTTCCACCTCGAGCGAAATATGCTTCCCGATACGCACATTGGTAATTTCCGGTAGGCCAATGTTTTTCATGTTGTTCGATACGGTTTTTCCTTGAGGGTCAAGCAATGCGGGAAGGGGCATTACGTCTATTTCTGCTCTAAATTTCATGTTGTGCTGCGTGGTTTGAATACTATCGAAATGGCGAGGTACAAAAGTAAAATAATTGGGATGGCAGAGAACTTAAATATGAGCCACAAAACAACCGATCCGGAGAGAAGCAGAATGATGGGCAAGGGCAGTTTCCCCGATAATTTAAGCGACCACATGGGCAGCGTGCTCACCATAAGTCCGCAGGAGAAAACCGTCCAAAACAGCAGCACGAGCGGCGACAGAATCATAGGCCGGAGGAAGCTCATGGGTTCGTATTGCAGGATGAGCGCAAAGGAGGCAATCACCAGCGCCATGGCCGGTGTGGCGAGTCCTGAAAAGTGCGCACTTTCATTTTTTGAAATATTGAACCGCGCCAAGCGCAATGCCGAAAACAATGGAATGGCGAAGGCAATGTAGGCCAGTCCGCTCATGTCGCTTGTTAGGTTTAGAACATTGCTTTGGTATTCGGTAGCGGCAGTGAGGTAATGAAACATGAGCCATCCCGGAGCCACGCCGAAGCTCACCACGTCGGCCAACGAATCGAGCTGCTTGCCGAAATCGCCCGCTACGCCTAGCAATCGGGCAACAAGACCATCAAAAAAATCGAGGAAAGCAGCTGTAAAAAGACACCACGCCCCGAGATGCCATTTGCCTTCTGCCACCAGTTGCAGCGAAAGCACACCAAGAAAGAGATTGCCAAGGGTGAATAGATGTGGAATGGATTTTCGAATCACGGTAGATGCGGATTTTGACAGGGCAATATATCCGAAATAAATCGGTTTTACATCCGATTTTTCCATCTTTGCTCCATTCTGATAGGCACATGACGAAGCACCGCTTACTCCTTTTATTTATTGGGTTTTTGCTCAGCCAATCGGCTATCGCTCAGGTGCGCAAATACAGCAACGAGTTTCTGAACATTGGCGTGGATGCCCGCGCTTTTGGCATGTCCAATTCCATCATTGCCTCTGTAAACGACGTGAGTGCCGGCTATTGGAACCCCGCAGGGCTCAGCGCTGTGCGCAACGACTGGCAGTTGGGCCTCATGCACGCCGAATATTTTGCCTCCATTGCCAGCTACGACTACATTGCCGGCGCCACACCCATTGATGCCACCAGCACCGTGGGTTTTTCGGTGATCCGCTTTGGGGTGGACGACATTATGGACACCTCCGAGCTGATCGACAAAGACGGAAACATTGACTACGACCGTATCACGCTCTTTTCAGCAGCCGATTATGCCTTTCTGTTTTCTTATGCCAAGCTTTCGAAAATTGAGGGGCTTAGCTACGGTGGAAACGTCAAACTCATCTACCGCGGCATTGGCGATTTTGCAGATGCTTATGGCTTTGGCTTCGATTTGGGTGCTCAGTTTCACAAAAATGAATGGAGCTATGCCGCTGTGCTGCGCGACGCCACCTCTACCTTCAATGCCTGGGTGTTTGATGCCGAAAAATACAGCGACGTATTCGCAGAAACAGGCAACGAAATGCCTGAGAATGGTCTGGAGATTACTTTACCCAAACTTATTCTCGGCGTTGCACGAAAGTTCGAATTGGGTGAGAAATTTACCCTGCTTAGCGAGGTGGATATGGTCAATCATTTTGATGGCGAACGCAACAGTTTGATATCGGGCAGCTTCATGAGCATTGACCCCAGCGCAGGCTTTGAGTTTGGATTTATCGACATGGTTTTTCTGCGTCTCGGCGTGGGCAATTTTCAATATGCCACCGAGCTAGAAAGTCGCTACCTCACCTTTCAGCCCAATCTGGGTGTGGGCCTCAAGTACAAAAACATTCAGGTGGACTATGCCCTCACAGACATTGGCGACCAAAGCGTGGCGCTCTACTCCAATATCTTTTCGCTTAAACTCGGATTTGCCAGACCATGATGCTGCGCAGGCTATTTCTGGCACTGAGCACAGGATTGCTGCTTGCACTTGCCTGGCCCGATAAGGGTTTCCCTTTTCTAGCCCTCATTGGATTTGTTCCACTACTCATATTGCACAATGAACTGGCGCTTTCGCACCAAAAGCGACAAGGCTGGCGCATTTTCGGGTGGAGCTATCTGGCTTTTTTGGTGTGGAACCTCATCACCACCTGGTGGATTTATTACGCTTCGCCGATAGGGATGGTGCTGGCTGTGCTGTGCAACACCGCCATGATGGCCACCCTGATGGTGCTGTACCACAAGGCCCACCGCCTGCTCGACCTTAAACGGGCAGCACTGTCGCTCCTAGTTATGTGGGCGGGATGGGAATGGCTCACCCTCAACTGGGATTTGGCCTGGCCGTGGCTCAATTTGGGCAATGCCTTTGCGCATTATCCCAACTGGGTGCAGTGGTACGAATACACAGGCGCTGCGGGCGGTTCGCTGTGGCTAATGGCTTCCAACCTCGTGCTATTCAGCGCTTGGAAACGCATGCCGAGGGTGAAAACCATATCCGGTCGGATTGCTGTGATCATGGCTCTATTGCTTTTGCTAATCGGCGTTCCGGGATTCATTAGTCTTTTGGTAAAGGAAAAAACGCAAGCCGCCGAAACCATTGAAGTGGTGGTGGTGCAGCCCAACATTGACCCCTACGAAGAGAAGTTTTCGCGGGAAGAGATGGAGATGGTGGAAGAGATGATTGCTGCAGCGGAACTGTGGATGACCGACAGCACAAGCTTTGTAATTTTCCCTGAAACGGCCTTGCCTTCGGGCATCATTGAATCGCGGCTGTATGAAAGTAGCGCCTTGGTTCGTCTAACGGAATGGATAGCCGATTATCCCAATGCGAAATTGATCACCGGAGCCAGCACTTATAATGTGTATGAAAATGAAGCACAGCGAACCACCACCGCGCGGCGTTCCTCTTCCGGCTTTTGGTATGATGCCTATAACACAGGGCTTCTCATCACCGCCACCGGAGTGGACGAGATTTACCACAAATCGAAACTGGTGGTGGGCGTGGAGCAAATGCCGTTTTATGAGGTAATCGCACCACTAATGGGCGAGTGGATCATTGACCTGGGCGGTATTTCGGGTACCCTTTCGGTACAAGACGATCGAGAAGTGTTTTGCAATGGTCCGGCCTGCGCTGCGCCGGTGATTTGTTATGAAAGTGTGTTTCCGGGTTTTGTAACGGAATACATGCGCGAGGGCGCCAATTTCATTGCCATTTTCACCAACGACGGTTGGTGGCGCAACACGCCCGGCTACCGTCAGCATTTCCAGTTCGCCCGTCTGCGCGCCATTGAAAACCGCGTGGCCATTGCCCGTTCGGCCAACACAGGCATTTCGGGATTTATTCTACCTGATGGCAGCATCACCCAAACCCTCGGTTGGGACGTGCGAGGTGCGCTGCGCGAAAGCATTCCTGTGGCACAAAAGCAAACTTTCTTTTCCCGCCAAGGCGATTACCTCGGCAGACTGATGGCTTTTCTTTCCATCCTTTTTATATTCTATTTGGTGGTAGCCGGCGTGTTGCGAAAGAGCGCACATGCCAAGGCGAAAATTTCGGAATAAGGCAATTCCAACGGCTTAAGTATTCATGGCGTAATGAAGAAAGACTTACATTAGTGAAGTCTTTGCGTGAAAACATTACCCTAAACCATTGCTTATGAAGAGAAAGCTACTCCTTACCCTGCTCTTTTTGCTTTTTACAATCGCCCCGATTTTCGCCCAACTTTTAGGTGTCGATCCATCTTTTGTAATAGGTTCAAGCGTGAACGGCACCATCCGAGCCATGCATGTGTATCCGGATGGACGCATTCTGATTGCCGGACATTTTACCTCTTACAATGGCACCACCGTGGGCCGGATCGTTCGCTTGATGCCCAATGGAACCATTG
>CAZBBV010000193.1:0-4256 GCA_964490025.1 uncultured Cryomorphaceae bacterium
CTCAATCCGGGTTTGAAACAAAAAGCCCAAAAGCAGAATGACGCTAAAGAGGATAAACACCCCGACATTGATGTAAATCAATCGGGTGAGCATATCGCCTTTTTTGAAGGACTCTTTAATTTCGTCGAGGATGCTCATGCACTGCCTATATTTCTCCGTTTCTGCGCCAAAACTTAATCAGAATAAATCCGAAGAGCATTCCGCCTAGGTGGGCGAAGTGGGCGATATTGCTACTCGGGTCGTTCGATATTCCATTGATGAGTTCCAAAAGTCCGTAGCCAATAACGAAATATTTGGCCTTAATGGGTATGGCGAAATAAAGATAGATGCGCACATTGGGGAATAGCATCCCGAAAGCCAACAAGATGCCGAACACGGCACCCGAAGCGCCCACCGTGGGAATGGAATATTTCAAGGCATAATCGCGAATGAGGGCCGGTTGGCGAATGGCTTCATCAATACTCAAAGCGCGCCAGGTGGCCAGTTGGTCGCCGGTGGCGCCCAGGCTCATCAGTTCGTTTTGCAACGACAAGGCTTCGAACATACTCACACCCAAATGGATGAGGGCAGCACCAAGACCTGTTACCAGATAATAAATCAAGAAACGCTTTCCTCCCCACACATTCTCCAGGCTGTTGCCAAACATCCATAGCGCGAACATATTAAATAGAATATGCCCGAAATTGCCATGCATGAACATGTGGGTGATGAGCTGGTGGACCATAAAATGCGGCGATCCGGGAAGGTGCAGCCCCAGATAGCGGTACACATCAGCACCAAAAGAGCTCTCGAACACCACTGTGCCCATAAAGAACAGCCCGTTAATGATCAGCAGGTTTTTGATCACGTCGGGCAAGATGTTGAATTGGGTAGGGCGGTAGTCGCTCATGCGTTGAATTGTTTGTCTAAATCTTCGGTACTAATGGTAATTACAGTGGGCTTTCCGCCGGGCGAAACATAAGGCATTTGGCAAGCAAAAAGTTCGTCAATCAGGTGCTCCATCTCTTCGTAGCTCAGCGCCTGCCCTTTTTTGATGCAGGCTCCGGCAGCGGCTGTTCGGGCCAGTCGGTCAATGTGCTCGGTTCCGGCTTTGTCTTTTTGGTTGCTCCACGCTTCCAGCATCTCATCAAAGGCGCGTTGCAGCGAGCGCACATCCACACCGCTGGGCACACCGCGCACCACAAAATCGCGGCTGCCAAATTCCTCAATATCGAAACCCAGCGCCGAAAGGTCGCCCATCCGGCTTCGGATGATTTCCGAATCGCCTGCCGAAAAACTCAGGGTCTGCTCGAATAGCAGTTGTTGGCTCAGAGGGCTTTGGCTGCTCAGCGTTTTGTGAAATTGCTCGAAAAGAATGCGTTCGTGTGCGCGCTGCTGGTGGATGGCCAGCATGCCCGACTTGAGGTGCGTTAGGATGTATTTTTCATCCATCTGGTAGAGCAACTTACTGCGCGCTTGCCCACTTTCGCTCTCCAGCGGCAGCTCTTCTTGCTCTTTCCATTCGTCTTCGCTAGGCGGAAACAGGTTTTCCCATCCGCTTGCATTCGGTTTTTGATAAGCTGCATGCCCATTTCCGTTCGATTCTGAACTGTTGAAAGGGTTGTAATTGGGGTTTATTTCAATGGTGGGCGCGTTGGGCATGTTTCGGTTTCCGAAATTCATGTGCGCCATTTCAGGGTCAATGTTGAAATCGAGCGTAGGGGCAATGTTGTACTGTCCAAGCGATTTTTTTACCGCCGAACGGAGTACGGCGTGCACCGAATGCTCGTCTTCAAATTTTATTTCCGTTTTGGTGGGGTGTATGTTCACATCAATAAAAGCGGGATCCACATCCAGGAAAAGGAAGTAACCGGGATATTGGTCGGGCGCGAGTAACTCTTTGAAGGCGTCGCTTACGGCGTGGTGCAGAAAACCACTCTTGATAAAGCGGCGGTTCACGAAGAAAAACTGTTCGCCGCGCTTGCGTTTGGCGCCTTCGGGTTTCACCACATAGCCGCTTATTTTCATGAAATGGGCATCCTCTTCCACCGGCACCAGTTTGTCGTTCAGGTTTTTGCCAAACACGTTCACCAGCCTTTGGCGCAGGTTGCCTTCCGGCAGTTGGAATAGCTCCACTTCGTTGTGAAAAAAGCGAAAAACCCGGTCGGGATGGGCCAAGGCCACACGTTCAAATTCATCCATCACATGGCGCAGTTCCACTTTGTCACCTTTTAGGAAATTGCGGCGGGCGGGCACGTTGTAAAACAAGTTTTTTACACTGATGCTCGTGCCCTCGTTGTGCTGTATGTGCTCCTGCGCTTTTACTTCCGAGCCTTCTATTTCCAGCCGATTTCCCAATTCGTCCATAGGCCTGCGGGTGCGCAGCTCCACGTGGGCAATGGCGGCGATAGAAGCCAATGCCTCGCCACGGAAGCCTTTGGTGGAAATTTTAAAGAGGTCGTCGGCCGAGCGTATTTTGGAGGTGGCGTGGCGCTCGAAGCTCATTCGGGCGTCTGAATACGACATCCCCTTGCCGTTGTCCACCACCTGTATGCTGGTGCGTCCTGCGTCTTTCAGTATCAGGGTAATTTGATCGGCGCCGGCGTCCACTGCGTTCTCGAGCAGCTCTTTCACCGCCGAAGCCGGACGCTGAATGACCTCGCCGGCGGCAATTTGGTTGGCTACGTGGTCGGGAAGTAGTTGAATGATGTCGTCCATGTTACTTAAACAGCAAGAGGTAGGCTAAGAGAAACAAAAAAGCGGTAATGAGGATGAGGCGGACAAAAGATTGTTTGTTTCCGGTTCGGCGGTTTCGGCTCCAGTGTTCTCTAAGGTTCACTTTTCGCTCTTCGTTGTTGCTTTCGGAGCTTGTTTTTTCCGACTTCATCTTGCTCAGGCGTTCCTTCCTTTCGTCGTAAAACCAAGGTCTGTACTCGAAACGCTTGTTGCGGTTCTGTTTAATAAACGAGGGTAATTTGGGTGCTTCCATGTTCACTTTCACTTCGAGTTCAAAGGTATGCCTTTAGCACAAAGGCCTGCAAGCATTTTCCATTTCAATGGGCATTATGGTTACTTTTGTTGTTCAAGAATGACACCTGAAGCATGTGGCGAGATCGCTTAATTGATAATGTTTACCTCGATACCTCTCTGCTCGATAAGGATGGCTTGGGCTATGTAGAAAGGGTATTGAAAGACCTGGAAATAGCGCCTAAAATCTCGTCGAGAGTGCCCGATAAGGAGGTGCCCGGCAAACTCATCATTACCTGTGTAGAAAATCCATTGGTGTACAACTACAGCCGGCAAGGCGCTGTGGTATTGGGTATCTATTCGGCTTCGGCGCTCACCACCGACCAATTGGAGCGGCCCATAACAGAATGGGTGAACCTTTTTGGCTCGAAGGCCATGTGGCAAGCGGCGATCTATCGTTGCACTGTTTTGTTAGAGTCCAAGTTTATAAAAGCACCTACCGGAGAAAGTGTTGGCGTTCTTTTGCAAGAAATTGCTGCCGCTTCGCCCATTATCTTGACCATTTACGACCTACGCGCCCAAAAGAACACCTACCAAAGCAAGAGCATCTTCCATGAGTTGGGCTACACAACAGAGGATATTGAAGAAGCGCTGAGTCATTCAGATGATTTCTTCAATACCGTTTTTCACCAAGATTATCTCAATGCCATTGGCCACTACTACGAAGACATTGGCAAGCTGAAGGATGGTGAAAAGAAAGAGCTCATCTACCAAATGATGGACAAAGGAGGCGAGTGGCAATGGTTTCGGAAAATCACCTCCGTTTTTCGCCGCGACGATCAGGGCTTAGCTGTTCAGGTGCTCAACTCCTTTGAGAACATTACCAAGCAAAAGCATTCCGAAAGCCGAATATTCGAAACCGAAGCGCGCAACAAGGCTTTGATAGAAGCCATTCCGGATATCGTTTTCAGGATGGACGAAAATGGCAATTGCATTGATTTTTCAGGCAATCCACGGGCGGAGAAGTATTTCGCCCACCACAAGGGAAAGCGCATTACGGTGAAGGAGTATTTCGAGATGCCGATTGATAAATTGTACCCCCAGGAGGAAGTGCAGGTCATTCGCGCCTATGTTCAAAACACCATTGCCACACGCAGTGTAAACATCCTCAATACCAGTGTAGAACTGGACGACGGCATTCACTACTACGAAGTTTTAATCAACAAGAGCGGCGATAGCGAAGTAATAGCCATTGCGCGGGACATTACAGAGCGAAAAAAGCAAGAAGCACTATTGGAGCAGCGGCTCGA
>CAZBBV010000194.1:0-4236 GCA_964490025.1 uncultured Cryomorphaceae bacterium
ACGAGGTATATATAGGTTGCATTCCGCCGAACATCATCTGGACGCCAACCGGAACTACCACCATTCACGATACAGTGTCACCTATGGTGTACACCCAGTATATCGTTACGGTATACGACTCTCTAGGAAATACCGCTTCGGATACCATCAATATTGATGTAATTCCACCGCCACGCTTGGCCAACGACATTACAGCCCTTTGCGAAGACAGTGTGTTCATCATTACTGTGGACGCACCTATCCTATGTAACAGTGTATCCGCTGATGGTTCTGACTTTAGAATGGATCAACCAAATGGAATCAATATCCCAATTATATCAGCAGTTCCAATCAATTGCCAAAATGGCTACACAACCACAATAGCCATTACAGCATTGTTCCCGGTTACTTACAATGGCATATACAATATTTGGGTTAAGCTAGGCAACGACGGCACTACCCTACGAAGTGAATGTGGCGCTGTGCCTGAGTTTGATTCCATTAAAGTTGCCGTTGGCGGTTGCTATGAAATATACATGGACTTGCTAAATGTAACAATCATAGACAATGACCATCCGGCCATTGAATGGGAAATTGACTCTGATACAACGCTCGCATTTGTTCAAGGTGTTTTTGAAGAATATAGGATTCTGCGAAGCCTTGACCCACTAGGCCCGTATACACAAGTAGGTGTTGTGAACAACATCAACCAGACTACTTACGAAGATTTGAGCCTAAACAGCGCGGATGTTAATGCCAATGCCTACAACTACGCTGTGAGAGCAGTGTACGACGGAGGTTTATCAACTACTTCTGATAGCATTCAATCTATACTTTTAGAATGTGCTGACAATGCAGACACGCTACTTTTAGATATGAATTGGACCAGCTACTGGGGATGGCCAAATCCGGAGTATAGAGTTATGGAACGCGGAGTTGGCGGAATATGGAACCTAAGAGCAACCACCACTAACACCAATTATACCCACGTAAAACCTACAGATGCCAACACCTACACGGTGAAAGTGGAAACCATTAACCCGGTGACCGGCACCCTAGTGAGCGAATCGAATTATTGCGACTACGACGTATACGCTAAAGACCCTAAACTGAAAATGCCTAACGTGTTTACACCCCAAGGCAACTTCCCTTACTACAACGCTATTACAACCAATGATAGCACCGTGAACTTGGTAGAATTCCAGGGATACATATACAACCGCTGGGGTAAAAAGCTCTACGAATGGACCAACTGGCAAGACATGAGCGCCGGATGGGATGGTGCTGACGCCGCTGAAGGAACCTATTATTATGTAGTAAAAGCCAGAGGCGAGTCAGGTGAGATTTTGGAAGAACAAGGATTCTTCATGTTGATCCGACAAGAATAATCGAATAGAATTAGTTTATAGAAACGCCGGCTCCATGAGTCGGCGTTTTTTTATTCCATGCTTTCTAGTTCGTCCAGCCAGCCTTCGAGGGTGAGGCCTGCGCTCAAGTTGTGCTCGCCACTGGCGGTTCTGCGCAGGGCGGTCATCACTGCACCGCATCCGAGGGCTTGTCCTATATCGCTCACCAACGAGCGAATGTAGGTGCCCTTGCTGCATTTTACCCTAAAGCCTACTTCAGGCAAGTCAAATTTGCTCAGTTCAATTTCTGAAATGTGAATGGACCTTGGTTGCAATTCCAGGGTCTCGCCCTTTCTGGCCAAATCGTAAAGCCTTTTTCCATCTACTTTTACTGCACTGAACATAGGAGGCAACTGCTGGGTATGACCCAAAAAAACTCCAAGCGTTTCCACCATTTGTTCTTGAGATACGATACTGTATTCACCCGAATACTCCGGCTTGGTTTCCAAATCAAAAGATGGACTGGTGACGCCGAGTTGCATGGTCACTTCGTATTCTTTCTCTCCCGCTTGCAATTCCTCAATGCGCTTCGTGGCCTTGCCTGTACAGATCACCAAAAGCCCGGTGGCCAAGGGATCCAGTGTGCCGGCATGTCCCACCTTTATTTTCTTTAGACCATATTTCTTTCGAATGTGGTGCCTCATTTTATTCACCACTTGAAAGGAAGTCCATTCCAAAGGCTTGTCAATGAGAATGATTTGTCCGCTCAGGTATTTGTTCTCTTCGCTCAAATCCAATGAACAATTAGGGCTGCGGCACCTACCACAAGGCAGTAGTATCCGAAGTAGCGCAAACGGGCCTGCTTAACCAAGGAAATCATCCAGCGGCAAGCCCACCAACCTGTGATAAACGCCGCAATGAATCCGACAACCAAACCCAATGCGCTGCCATTTTCAAGGGCTATTCCGCCTTCGGCCAAGTCTTTCATGTCCAGGGTCATTTTTCCGAGAATGAGCGGAACGACCATCAAAAAGCTAAATCGAGCGGCTTTCTCGCGGTCTATTTTCAGCAAAACGGCGGTGCTAATCGTGGCCCCGCTTCGGGATATGCCCGGCAGGATGGCAATGGCTTGCGAAACGCCGATAAGCAATGCACTGGCATAACCTACACTTTTATTCGTGTTCTGCGCCTTATCTGCCACAAAAAGAAGAAGTCCGGTAATGAGTAGCATGCTCCCCACCAAAAGAATATTGGCTGTGAAAAGTTGCTCAATTTCGTCCTGAAAAGCCAGACCAATAATGGCTGCCGGGACCATGCTGAGCACAATGAAGGCAATAAAGCGCAGCGTCTCTCTGTCGCCTTTTAGGCTACTGCTTATAATGGTGAGAATGTCTTTGCGGAATACCACTACGGTACTCAAGGCTGTGGCTGCATGCACCACCACGGTAAATAATAGGCTTTCTTCCGGCAAGGTGTCGCTGCCAAAAAGCGCCTTGCCCAGCTCCAAATGCCCACTGCTGCTCACCGGCAGAAACTCAGTGAGCCCCTGAATGATGCCTAGAATGAGACTTTCGAGAAAGGACATGGCTTAGGCCTGTGCCTTTGGTCGCCACATGATGGCGTAGATTTCAAATACAAATCCTATGAGCGACACCAATGGTGCAAGCACAATTCTGCGGAAAGAAAAAATCTCTGGATTGAAAACATTCGGATCTTCCGATCCTCCGCCAATCATGAGTAAGTAGCCCAAAATGATGATGCCCAATCCAATGAGCATGAGGGTGTAGTTCTTCCGGGTAAAAACGAATTTATTCTCTTCCATAATCTTAAAAGTATAAGTCTTCGGTTCGTAGATTTAAGTATTTGCGCACAGCCAGGAAGGTAAACAACCAGCTTAAGAAAACGCCAGTAAAGGATATGCCAAGGGCAATAATGCCCAAGGTTTTGAGGTCAGCAAAAAGCATCAGCTCAGGGAAGTTTTTATTCGCGAAATAGAGCAAGGTAATCAAGAATATCAAGGCAATCAATGCGCCTATAAATCCGAGTTGCATACTGCGCATCAGAAATGGTTTGCGGATGAATGTCCTTGTGGCGCCCACAAGTTGCATGGTGTTGATGGTAAAGCGACGGGCATAAATGCTAAGGCGGATAGAGCTATTGATTAAGGCAATGGCCACCAAGGCGAGCAAGGCGCTAAGTGCCAATATTCCAAGACTCAGCTTTTGGATGTTGTCGTTCATGAGTTGAATGAGCGGTTTGTCGTACACCACCTCATCCACTATTTTGGTCTGATGGGCTTTTATTGAGAAGTCTTCCAATACCTGCTCGGTGGCATAATCGGCATGAAAATGCACTTCAATGGAATTGCTCAATGGGTTGTAGCCCAAAAATTCCAGAAAGTCTTCGTCCAAATCCTTTTTCAGCATTTCAGCCGCTTCTTCTTTCGAAATGTATTCCGTCGATTTGATGTACGGCTCCAGCTCGAGTTCTTTCTGAAACTGGCGCAGTTCAACTTCCTTTACTTCGGGTTTAATTAGTACCATGGCGGTAAAATTCTCCTTCACATGGTCGGCTATACGCTTGGCATTAAACACAATGATGCCCAACAAGCCCATGGTGAACAGCACCAAACCCATGCTCACCACCACGGAGAAATAAGAGGTGCGCAACCTCCTTTTGTTCAGCCGTTCTATATATCCTGCTTTCTTGCTCATAAGGGGCTAAAATTACACTTTCATGCACAGCGGCAAGGCCTAATCTCTTGTTAATCTTCAACAAAAGTATGTGCAGAGTGAATAGATTATTGAATAAGATTTATCTAGGCTAAATTCGCAGCCCTTAAAGGCACAACTTTCATCCATGGAATACCATTTCACCGAAGTAGAAAAACACTGGCAGCAATACTGGGCGG
>CAZBBV010000195.1:0-4233 GCA_964490025.1 uncultured Cryomorphaceae bacterium
CTTTGCTCAACAATCAATCCCGAAGCAACTGAAATGAAACGCGCCCTTCTTGTCTTACTTTTGTTTGCCTTTCAAATGAGTTTCGCTCAACTGTATGTGGGCACGGTGCAGGGTGCGGCCATCTCTAAAGTCTATTTTTCGCCCGCTTACAACCAGACCCTTACCACTGCCTATTCTGGTGGTGTGTTGCTCACCTACCTCGAAAATGGCGGCATGGGCATTGACTTTGGCCTGCTACTCACGCAGCGCGGTTGGGCACTTAGCTACGTGGATACGAGCTATTCTAGACTCAACAATGTGTTAGAACTGCCTTTTCTCTCGCATTTCACTTTAGGGAAAGGAAATGTCAGAGGTATGCTGTTAATAGGTGCGAACATAGGCTACATTATGAGCGCCAACGAAAAAAGCCAAGGAGTTAGTGGAAGCTACAGCTTTACAGATTCCGACAACCGCGTGACCTTCGGACTGAGCGGCGGCCTGGGCATGAAATACGTGCAACCCAACTGGTTTGCCCAACTCACGGTGCGCTATGTGAACGATATTTCCAATTTGTACGAAAGTCCCGAGCTGACCTACAGCCTTAACCAGTTTTTCTTAATTCAAGGCGGTGTGAGCTTTCGCCTGAAGCGCGAAAACTAGAATTCCAGCTCCAAGCCTTCTGTCGCAATCTCCGTGTTAGGGAACACTTCGCGTGCCTCAGCAAGTATCAACTCTTCTTCGCGATAGCGCGCCGAAAAATGACCAATCAGCAATTTTCCGGCATCCGATAGTTTTGCCATTTCTGCCGCTTGGCGCGTAGTGGAATGGTTGGTCTTGATGGCCAAATCTGCATCCGCTTCCATAAAGGTAGCTTCGTGATACATCAGCGAAACGCTGCGCACGGCGTCTGCCAAATGTGGCTGGAACATAGTGTCTGAAAAAAAAGCGTAGGATGCTGCGGGTCGGTTGGCTTTGGTCAGCCTTTCATTCTTAATCACCGTGCCATCTGCTAAGATAAAATCGTCGCCACGTTTGATGCGCTCGCAGTCGTACCACGGAATTTGAAACTCAGTGATGCGTTCGGGAATAAGCTTGCGCGGCAGTTCCTTTTCCCGGAAAACAAAGCCCGAACAGGCTATGGAATGCTTCATAAAAAGGCTGTGCACGGTAATCTGCTCGTCTTCGAAAATAACGCCCTCCTGATCGAAAGGTATAGGGTGGAAAATGAGCGGATAGACCAGATAAGTGCCTTGTGCGGCAAAAATAGATTTGAGCAGTGGCCACAATGCCTCAGGCCCATGTAGGTGCAGCTCGCTTTGGCGGTTCATCAGGTGGAAACTGCTGAGCAGCCCGGGCAAGCCAAAAAAATGATCGCCATGGAGATGGGAAATAAAAATGCGGGAAATCTTCTGGAAAGGCACCGAAAAGCGGCGCATTTGCACCTGGGTGCCTTCGCCACAATCGATTAGAAAAAGTCGACCGCGCATGTCGAGGACTTGCGCGGTCGGAAATTTTGAGGCTGTGGGCGTGGCAGAACTGCTGCCCAGTATGGTCAGTTTTGGTCGTTCAATCACAGTTTTATAAATCTTTGACTGCCCACACTTTCAGCGCCTTGCAAGCGGTAGGTGTAGAGCCCCGAACTCAATTGGCTCAAATCGAGCTTTAAGCTATTAGGACCGCTCATAGCCCAATGGCGCTCGTTCTTCACTATTCTGCCGGTGTAGTCGATAATGCTTAGCTCCACTTCTTCCATACGCGGATGCTCGAATTGGATGCTTATTTCATCTTGAGCAGGATTCGGGAAAGCGCTCAGTTCCTTAAAACTATTTTCCTCTTCGCCCAGATAGCCCACTATGAGCATGTATCCTGTCAGTTGATCGTCTCCGCTCAGTGGAATATTGAACAGACGAATGTAACCGGTAAGGTCCACCGTTAGTGGATAGAGATAGCCCGCACTGGTAGTTCCCGAAACAGTAACACAACCATTTCCTCCTCCCGGCCACACACACGATAGCGGATAGCACTCGTAGCTAAAACCCGGTGGTAGACCTGAAATATTGGTGATCTTAAAGCTGTCAACGGTGGCGGTAAACTGACCATTGAGCGTGTCAATGATGGTATCCGTTGGCACTACCACCTGAATAACCTTGCTATAAGCCACTCCCGGATTGATAATGGGCAGCACCACATTGTTTTGTGCATCAATGTAGCTTCCTGCCGGAGGGAAAATGCCCGGTTCGTTTAGGCTAGTGTCTACTATGCATTGTGCATGAACAGCCGACAGTGCAAAAACGGCAACTAAAGTGAGTAAGATTCTTTTCATTTCGATTAGGTATTTAGGGTTATATAAGCCTTTCTATCTCCTCCATGGCCAGCAGATCTTCTGCTTCTTGCATGGTGGGTGTAATGCTAAAAGTGGCTTTGCTCATTAAGGCATCCTCCACTTCTTTCAGAACAAATATAAGCGATTTGTCCTCCGACTTACGTTTCACCACCTCCACCTTCAATTGTTTAAGCAATTCTTTGCTCGCGGTCCATTCTCTCATGTCCACAATCAGATGATCAGTTCCTTTTTCAACAGCCGAAATCAATTCTTCAAAACCGTTGCTAGAGCCCACAACTATGACTTGGTAAGGGATGTCCATTCTTACGCGTGCTTTATTTTGGCTGCAAGCAGGTACAACACCGCCATGCGAATGGCCACCCCATTTTCCACCTGCTGAAGAATGATGCTGTGCTCACTATCCGCCACGTCTGAGCTTATTTCTACCCCGCGGTTGATGGGTCCCGGGTGCATGATGGTGATGGTTTTGCTCAGGCTGTTCAGTAGTTCCAAGTTTAGTCCGTAGCGCAGACTGTATTCGCGCAGTGTTGGGAAATATTGATGGTCTTGTCGCTCTAGTTGGATACGCAGCATATTGGCCACGTCGCACCATTCCAGTGCTTCACGCAGGTCGGAAAATACCTGCACCCCCAGTTCGTGTATGTATTTGGGAATAAGGGTGGAAGGTCCGCACACACGCACCTCAGCTCCTAGTTTTTGCAGCGCAAATATGTTAGAAAGAGCCACTCTTGAATGAAGTATATCGCCCACTATCACCACTTTCACGCCTTCCACTCTGCCCAATTTTTCGCGGATGGAAAAAGCGTCCAAAAGCGCCTGCGTGGGGTGCTCGTGAGCGCCGTCCCCGGCATTGATGATGCGGCTGTTTACATTTTTAGATAAAAACACCGCTGCTCCCGGGCTGGCATGGCGCATCACCACCATGTCCACTTTCATGGAGAGGATGTTGTTTACGGTGTCAATCAGTGTTTCGCCTTTTTTCACGCTGCTGCCGGAGGCCGAAAAGTTCACCACGTCGGCACTCAGGCGCTTTTCGGCGAGCTCGAAGGATAGTTTGGTGCGGGTAGAGTTTTCGAAGAAAAGATTGGCAATGGTGATGTCGCGTAGCGAAGGCACCTTTTTGATGGGTCGGTTGATGACTTCCTTAAAATTGTCTGCAGTGGTGAAAATGAGTTCGATATCCTCGCGTGTGAGGTCTTTGATGCCCAAAAGATGATCAACACTCAGTTCACTCATGGTGGTTGGCGCTTATTAGTTCAACACTGTCGTTTTGGTCTTTCCCTTTCCAGCGCACCACCACCTTCTCGCTGGCCACACTATCCACCACACGGCCCACATAGTCGGGCTGTATGGGCAGGTGACGGCTCAGGCGGCGATCTATAAGCACCAGCAGTTCCACTTGTGCCGGGCGACCAAAGGAGTTGATGGCGTCCAGCGCGGCGCGCACGCTGCGGCCGGTGTACAGCACGTCATCCACAAAAATCACCTTCTTGCCTTCCACCAAAAAGTCGATACTGGTTTGGTTGGCGCTAAGAGGCTCTTCGCGGCGGCGGAAGTCGTCGCGGAAAAAGGTGATGTCCAGCGCGCCGAGAGGCGGCGGCAGTATGCCTTTGTCCGTAAGCTTTTGCACTATTCGCTGGGCCACATGCATGCCGCGCGGCTGTAGGGCAATGATCACAGAGTCGGAAAAATTGTTGTGGTTTTCAATGAGCTGGTGGCTCAATCGATTGAGGGTAATGTCTAATTCTTGTTCGGAGAGGAGTACCCTTACTTTCATACCGTGGGCAAAGATAAAAAAGGAGCGATAGCATCAGGAATAGATACAATCGGTCTATAAACATTTCCTATATATTTGATAAATCAAATTATTTCTATCACATAATAAGATACAGACTATGAAGGCTAAACTC
>CAZBBV010000196.1:0-4230 GCA_964490025.1 uncultured Cryomorphaceae bacterium
AAATGCCTTTGTCGCGCCATTCCTGAAGTTTCTCACGCACCTTTTCGAATTTCTTTATTCCACGTTGTTTGTAGCCCTTTTTGAAAAACTCGGGATTAATAATATGGATAAAAGAATAGGGATTATTGCTAAGCTTGTGGTGCAAATGTGCGTGGCTGTAGCTCACATAGCTGCGGCTGGCCACATGGTAGGCCTTGTCTCGGGTGGGTCGGATGGCTCGGAAAGGGATGATTTGTGCCAAGGTCGTTTTGGGGTATTAAAAAAGCGCCAATCCCGAAAGATGGCGCTCAAATGTAACAAGTCGTGCGCGATTAATGTTTGGCCGCTTCGAAATGATCGCTGATGAGTTCGGCCAACTCCAAACCAATTCTTTCTTGTGCCTCTTCGGTGGCGGCACCAATGTGCGGCGAGAGGCTCAAATGTGGGTTCATCTACACGCGCAGGGCAGGAGTGGGTTCGTTGTCGAATTCATCCAAAGCGGCGGCTCTAATCTTTCCATTATCCAATGCATAGAGCAAGTCGTCTTCGTGGATCAGTCCACCGCGGGCGGTGTTCACTATGATTACGCCGTCCTTCATCATCTCTATTTGATCGCGACCAATTAGGGCTTCGCCGTTGGCTTGCTTAGGCACATGCAGACTGATGAAATCACTCGATTTGAGCACCTCTTCCAGCGAACTTCCACTTATTCTAAAGAACACATTTTGCCCGTCGTAAAAGCGCAATTGAAGGCTCGCTTCTTCCACAAATGGATCGTAGAATTTCACCTCCATGCCCACGCCCAAAGCAATTTTGGCAGTGGCCTGACCAATGCGGCCAAAGCCCACAATGCCCATCACCTTGCCGCGCAGCTCAATACCTTTACTGTAGGCTTTTTTCAGTTCATTGAATTTGGTGTCGCCTTCCAGCGGCATTTGGCGGTTGCTGTCGTGCAGCGACCGCACCAACCCAAAAAGATGGGCAAACACCAATTCGGCCACGCTCTCTGAAGAAGCGGCCGGCGTGTTCACCACCTTGACTCCCTTCTTCTCACAAGCTTTCAGGTCAATATTGTCCATGCCCACACCACCGCGGCCTACCAATTTTAGGCTGTCGCATTGCTCCACAATATCGGCGGTAACACGCGTGGCGCTGCGCACCAGTAGCACCTCCACCTGGTGCTCGTTGATGAATGACATCAACTGTTCCTGGGCCACCTTGTTGCCCATCACCTCGAAGCCTGACGCTTCTAATTTTTTCTTTCCGGCTTCCGAAATGCCGTCGTTGGCTAAAATTTTAATCATCTTTCTTTTATCCTTGAGTTCTTTCCAATTCTTTCATCACCTCTACCAGCACCTGCACACTTTTTAGCGGCAAAGCATTGTACATGCTCGCACGATAGCCGCCCACACTGCGGTGTCCGGTGATGCCGCTTATACCGGCCTCTTTCCACATTTTGTCGAAAGTGGCCTGATGGCCTTCGTCGTTGAGCACGAATGTGGGGTTCATATACGAGCGGTCTTCGGTGGCGGCCGTTCCGCGGAATAGCGGGTTGCGGTCAATTTCTGCGTAGAGTAGCTCGGCCTTTTGGTTGTTTATTTTTTCAATCCAGGCAATGCCACCATTTTCCTTCAGCCAGCGTAGGGTAAGCATGCTCACATACACTGAAAATACCGGAGGGGTGTTGAACATGCTTTCTTTGGCAATATGCACAGCATAGTCCATCATGGTGGGCAGATTGCTTTTCCGTTTGGCCAGAAATTCATCTTTCACAATCACCAAAGTGGCGCCTGCAGGGCCCATATTTTTTTGTGCACCGGCGTAAATCAGGTCGAATTTCGTGAAGTCCATCTGGCGGCTCAGGATGTCGGACGACATGTCGCACACCACCGGCACGGGGCTGTTCGGGAACGATTTCATCTGCGTACCGAAAATGGTGTTGTTCGAGGTGCAGTGGAAATAGTCGGCATCACTCGGAATGGTGTATCCCTTCGGAATGAAGTTGTAGTTCGAATCTTTAGAAGAAGCTACTACCGCTACTTCACCAAAATGACGAGCCTCAGCTGTGTCATTGTCAGACCATGTACCGGTTTCGAGGTAGGCTGATTTGGTTTTTATGAAATTGAATGGCACCTGCTTTACCTGAAGGCTGGCGCCACCTTGCAGGAATATGGGCGAAAAACCTTCGGGGAGGTTCATGATTTCTTTAACCAGGTGGAGCGCTTCTTCCATCACGGCCACAAAATCTTTGCTGCGGTGCGACATTTCAATCAAAGACAAGCCGCTGTTGTTGAACTCCAAAACAGAGGCTGCGGCCTGGCGCAGCACCTCGTCCGGAAGGATGCATGGGCCTGCGCTATAATTGTGAATTTTTCCGGTCATGGGATGAAAATATTTGAGCGCAAAATTAGAATTCCAATCGGGATGGCGGTCATTTTCAAGATGAAGCCGTGGTTATTTCTTTGGCGCAGGAGGGGAAAGGTCTTTCTGTACTTCCTTGTCTTTCTTGGTGTCAAATTGCTTTTCGTTTCGCGCATCCACGTCGCGGATGTACTGCCATTTGCCTTTTTTCCATTTGTAGGCGTCGTAGGTAAAATCGGGGCCATACATGTTGTACATCCCCGACTGCGCACCCGGCATGGGAATCAAATGATCGAAAACAATGCGCTTTAGCCGACTGTCGTAGTTCAGTGCCATGGAGGCTTCGCCATTGTATTCAAACACCGCCCTTCGCTTGATGAATTTTCCTGCATCTCCAAATATTTCGGCGCCAAATTGAAGCTCGCCATCCACTATGGTCATGGGTTCGAGGAGTTTCTTTTTCGACATGCGGTTATTGCCATCCCATCCTATCAGGTTGTAGTAGGTCGTCTTTTTATGCTTGGTAACGATCATGTTGTAATACAGCGCGCCCGGCCAATTGTCTGCTCCATGCGCGCTATGGCTGGGCGTGCTTGGGTCTTCGTTGTCTGTTAGCCAAATGATTTCACATTCGCCATCAATCGGGGCCATTTGCACAAAACCGAAATAGCGGTACTGGCCTTCGGGCAGGGGATAAATCCAGGTGAACATGTTGAGTTTTCCGTCGCTGGCAGCCAAACGACTCCACGAAGCCACTGAAGAGAAAGGAAAGGTAAAAGACTCGGGAAGTGGAAAAACTTCTTCAATAATGGAGAGCAATTCTTCATTGGCCCAGGCGCGTAGGCTGTCGTCTTGTGTTTTCACCACTGTAAAGGTGAGCTCAGTGATTTCATTTTCACGAAACTGCTGTGCCTTCGATAGCCAAGGAAGCATACAAAAAGCGAGAAAGAAAGAAATATTTCGCATAGCGGGTAAACGGAAGAAATGGGGTTTTATGAGCACAGGCAAATATCCGTGAAAAAAAATGCCCGCACGTAGCGGGCAAATTTCGGTTTAGTCCAAATGCAGAAAAGCCTTTTTGTCGAGCAATTCCTGCTCGCTTTCCACATGCGCTTCGTCAGGCACACAGCAGTCCACGGGGCACACGGCGGCGCATTGAGGCTCTTTGTGAAAGCCCATACATTCGGTGCATTTGTCGGTCACAATGTAATAAAGGTCGTAGCTCACGGGTTCTTGCGCGTCTTCAGCGTTGTAGCTTCCACCGCTCTTTGGGGTTACACCTCCTTTCAGTGCTGTTCCGTCGGCAAAGCGCCATTCCATACCACCTTCGTAGATGGCGTTGTTGGGGCATTCGGGCTCGCAGGCGCCGCAGTTTATACATTCGTCGGTTATCTTAATGGCCATGTCGGATGAGTTTATCTGGGTTAAAGAATACTTTTGCGGCAAATATAACAAGTAATACAGGCCAATGTTTGACCACACTTCCAAAACCAAGGCGCTCGTTGAATTGGGTAGTTTTCTTCACTATTTTTTAGAGGACGCGTCAATTTCAGCCCAAGACCAATGGGCTTTGGAATTGGAAACCCTGATGCGTAAATCGGAATTGGAAAACCCTTGGTTTACACAAGACAATCTGCGTTTTGCGCTCAAGTCGTGGGCCGATTCTTTCCGACCCGAAGCGTTGAATTCGTGGCTAAAAGAGTACGATTTTTCTGACATAGAAACTCAAAAACGCGTCGGCATTGTAGCAGCAGGCAATGTGCCTTTGGTGGCTTGGCACGACATCATGTGCGTGTGGCTTTCGGGCCATAAAGCCTTGGTGAAATTGAGCTCAAAGGACCGTTTGCTTATTCCTTTTTTCGTAAAGTTCCTCGCACAGTTTGATGCCGA
>CAZBBV010000197.1:0-4204 GCA_964490025.1 uncultured Cryomorphaceae bacterium
TCCCTACGGAAACATCTTTGAAGTGACAGGCAATGATTACATCTTTAAGAACGAAGGAAAGGCTACCGGCGGCGCTTTTGGAGCCTGCATTGGCGTGTCGGACATGGAGCGCAGCATGAAGTTTTATGCCGATATTTTGGGCTACGATACCGTGGTGTATCGCCAGGAGGGCGTGTTTGACGATATGAAAGGCGTTCGCGGAGGCGAAGGACGATTTGCGCGTGTCTTGCTTCGTCATTCCAAAGCACGAAAAGGACCTTTTAGCCAATTGCTTGGGCCAAGTGAAATAGAGCTTTTTCAAGCTTTAGACAGAGCGCCACGAAGGATTTTTGAAAACCGCTTTTGGGGCGATCTGGGCTTCATCCACCTGTGCTTCGACATCCAAGGCATGGCCGAACTGAAGCGGATTTGCGAAGCTTCGGGCCATCCTTTTACTGTAGATAGCGCCAACAGCTTCGACATGGGTGAGGCCGCAGGGCATTTCACTTACATTGAGGATCCGGACGGAGCGCTCATAGAGTTTGTGGAGACACACAAGGTGCCCATCATGAAAAAAATAGGCTGGTACATCAACCTGAAAAACAGAAACCCGGAGAAGTCGCTACCCACCTTTTTGCTCAAGGCTTTTGCCATCAACCGGGTGAAGGATTAATCCGCAACTGTATTTACATTTTCAAATGGCCGAAGCGACGCGTTTCGGCTTTTTTGTTGGCCTGTTAAATGCGCGTTAAAGTTCATGGTGGCAGTATGTTCAGGACTTACTTTTGAGTTCTGAAAAATAAAATGCAAGAATGAGCAAGCCCGGCGGAGGTATTAAATGGTTGGCGTGGTCCATGGGGCTGGCTCTGCTCGGCATTTTGACCATTCAGGTCTATTGGATCAACAGGGCGGTGGAGCTCAAACGCACCCATTTCGAAAACCAGGTATCAGAGGCACTCATTGCCACCGTTACCTCCATTGAAAAGAAAGAAACCCTTCGCGCCTTTTCGCGCATCAGTCCCGGAAATGAAGCCTACCAATCGGGCAAGAATTTCCTTTACCAACTACAAGACACCCTCTGCCCCGAAGACGGTGTGGACAACAAATCGGCGTTTCATTATTTCGACAGTTTGGGCCGAGCCACTCAGCTAGTGGATAGTTCTAATAAAGTATTTCAGTTTGAGTATGCCGACGGAACGGTAGAAAATGTGCAGGTAGACCGCCTGAAGGTAATGCAGAAATACGAGCAAGTAGGCAGCTTTGTGAACGACATTATGGTGGAGATGTTGGCCGCGCCCAACGCCATTGAAGAGCGGGTGTCGCCGGAGGTGATTGAAGAAACGCTGAAAGAACAATTGTCCAAGCGCGGAATTAACACCCAGTTTCACTACGCTGTGCTCGACAAAACCGGCGAAGAACCGCTGATGAGCACTGCTTTCAACCCTGAGGTGCTTTCGTATAAAGCCCAACTTTTCCCGAACGATTTTTTTAGAAGTGCCAGCTACCTGCTCGTTCAGTTTCCCGAGAAGTCGAGCTACATCTTCAGGTCGGTTACCGGAATCGTTTTACTCAGCATGGTCTTTACCTTTATCATCATTTTTTCGTTCTACAAAACATTGAACATGGCACTGCGCCAAAAGCAACTGGCCCAAGTGAAGAGCGATTTTATAAACAACATGACCCACGAGTTCAAAACGCCCATTGCCACCATTTCTCTAGCATCTGATGCGCTGGTCAACCCAATGGTACTGGAGCATCCCGATCGCATTCGCCATTTCATTCAGGTGATTAAGGAAGAAAACCGACGGATGAACAATCAGGTGGAGCAAATACTGCAAATGAGCGTATTGGAGAAAAATGAATTACAACTGAAGCGACAAGCTGTTGACCTGTGCGACATGGTATCGGATGCGGTGGAGAGCATGCGCCTAATGGTGGAGAATAAAGAAGGTACGCTTCAATTTAAGTGCGAGGCGCCGGAGTTGATTGCCGTGTTGGACAAAACCCATTTTTCAAATTCAATTTTGAACCTGCTGGACAATGCCATCAAGTATTCACCCGAAAAACCACAGATCACTGTTCGCTTGTATCGCGAAGGAAATAAGGCCCACATTGCGGTGACTGACCGGGGAATGGGCATGAGCAAGGAGGCGCAAAAGCGCATTTTTGATAGGTTCTATCGCGTGCATTCCGGCGACCGACACGACATAAAAGGCCATGGGCTGGGCCTGAGCTATGTGATGGAAATACTGAAGCTACACGAGGGCGACGTGCAGGTGCACAGCGAACTCGGAAAAGGAAGTCAATTTACGCTAATCATACCCTTACCAAATGAATAAGAAACCCAAAATCCTCTTAGTAGAAGACGATCCGAATTTCGGTTCCGTGCTTCGCGATTATTTAATCATGAACGGTTACGACGTGGTGCATGCTGCTGATGGCGCCATTGGACTGGTGAAGTTCAAGCGCGAGCCTTTCGATTTGCTAATCCTGGACGTGATGATGCCGCAAAAAGATGGTTTCACGCTGGCCAAAGAAATCAAGGAGATTAATTTTCGGCAGACGCCTTTCATTTTCCTCACCGCCAAAGGCATGAAGGAAGACATGCTCAAGGGCTTCCAGATCGGCGCGGACGACTACCTCACCAAGCCCTTCGATTCGGAGGTTTTGCTGGCAAAAATCAAAGCCATTATCCACCGCAGCCATCCTGAGCAAGAAGAAGTGGTTCGCGAATTTGAGATTGGCAAACTGAAATTTAATGCCGAAACCAGAGAGTTAAATCTCGGTAACGAAGTGGTGCAGCTTTCGCCCAAAGAGAGTCAGTTGCTTGAGCTTTTTTGCCAGGACAAGAATAGGGTGGTGAGCCGAAGCAAGGCGCTTAACCTCATTTGGAAAGACGACAACTATTTCACTTCGCGGAGCATGGATGTGTACATTGCCAAGCTGCGCAAGTACATGAAAGAAGACGACAACCTGGAGATCATCAACGTACACGGCGAGGGATTTCGCCTGGTGGAAAAGTCGACTTTCGGGAGCGAGAGCTAAAAATTACAGATAAGCCGCGGAGCTAATCTCCATACGCTCATTCAGTTCATAAACACGAGGTGCGCCCGTAGGTATTTCCGTTTTCAGGATTTCCTCCGGGCTCATTTTTTCAAGGTACATCACCAGGGCGCGTAGGCTGTTGCCATGGGCGCTAATGATCACGTCTTTTCCGGCTTTGAGTAGTGGTTCTATTTTTTCTTGAAAATAAGGCACCGTGCGTTCGTAGGTGTCCTTTAGGCTTTCGCCACCGGGCGGGGCAATGTCGAAGCTCCTGCGCCAGATGTGGATCTGTTCTTCGCCAAATTGCTTGCGGCCTTCGTCTTTGTTCATGCCTTGCAGCTCACCATACATGCGTTCGTTCAGGGCTTTGTCTTTTTCTACGTGCAAATCGCTTTGCCCGGTTGCATCCAGAATAATGTCCAGCGTGCGGTTGGCGCGCAGCAGGGCAGAGGAAAAGGCGTGGTCAAACTTCCATCCTTTTAGTTTTTCTCCTGCTTTATTGGCTTCTTCCACACCGTTCGGCGACAGGTCTACATCCACCCATCCTGTAAATCGGTTTTCGAGATTCCATGCGCTTTGTCCGTGGCGGACGATAACCAGTTTCGACATCTTACAGTGCTTTTATTTCGTGGCCAAAAGTAGGAATACCTGCATCATACAGCCACTTCTTTCGGTTCTATTCTTCGAATTTTATAGTTGATGGCCGTTACAAAAATGGTCATGAAGGGGCTGATGATGTTGAAGAAGCAATAAGGCGCAAAGGCAATGGTGGCCACACCCAACACGCCCGCTTGCGTGGCACCGCAGGTGTTCCATGGCACCAGCACCGAAGTCACTGTGCCGCTATCCTCTAGTGTTCGCGAGAGCACTTCCGGTTTCAGCCCGCGCTTCTCGTATATTTTGGCAAACATCCTACCGGGCACTACTATGGCCAGGTATTGATCGGAAGCAGTGACATTGAGAAAAAGGCAAGAGGCGGCGGTGCTGCTCACAAGGCCCAGGGTGTTTTTGGCCAGTTTGATGATGGCCGCACCAATGGTTTTCAAAAATCCGGCTGACTCCATCACGCCACCAAAGGCCATGGCGCAGATGATGAGCCAAATGGTGTTCATCATGCCGCCCATGCCGCCGGCACTAAGCAAGTCGTTCATCACCGGGTCGCCGGTTTCTATTTGTGTGC
>CAZBBV010000198.1:0-4200 GCA_964490025.1 uncultured Cryomorphaceae bacterium
AAAAGCGAAGCCCTGCCGTTTCAAGCACATAGCTGTAGCCCACCAGTGCAATGCCCAGCACACCTCCACCCTCTTGCACCAGGTCCACATATTGGTGGCCTTGGTCGTCCACCACATCACTTACTATTCTTCCGGAATCTTTAAAAGCCTGTGCGCGCTTTAGCGCGTCTTTCACTGTCTCTTGGTTTAAGAAATCGGCGGGCGTCAGGGTCTTCATATCAATAGGTTTTTAGGTTTGCTAACCAAATGTACACATTGCCCCCAATGGACAGCATTAATTTTCTGTGGTCTTTCCAGGTTTAGAAAATGGGGATAGGCCGCGGCTTCAGGCCTTGCAGGTCGGGAGGCCAGTCGAAAAGTTTCTCACCCAGGTCGTCCAGATTGCCGAGGGTTTCTTTGCTCAGTAGACTTTGAATTTCTTCGAGCGTTTCTTCGCCAATGGCGTAAGGGAAAATTTCCTCCACCATCATGCCTAGGCGAAAGGCGGCTACAATCTGGTATTCGCGCATGGTAGCCACCGGCTTTCCGGTGAAGGCACAATGCTCCAAATCGGGCGGAGCCCCAGCATTTCGGCGTTGCACGTATTGCCGAAAGCCTTCGTGTGTGCCAAAAAACTGCTCCATGGCCTTTATGGAATGGGCGCTCCACGCACTGCGCATATCCTCCACACAAGCCATGCACATGGCATACTCGAATATCACGTCGCCGGGTTTTAGCGCTTTTTCTACAAAATAAGGCTCGTCGGTGCTGCGCAAGTCTTTTTCGCAAAGCTTGCAGTGGGTGAAAGGTTCTCCTTCAAAATCGTACTCGAAATGTGCGTGTGGATGGGGCATGGTTTGAATTGAAAATTGAAGGCTAAAGGTAAGCTAGATTGCGTCTTGCTAAAATGAGACACGCAATTAACTACCTTCACCCTACCAAAACCCCTACCCCATGAAAATCCTCACGAACCTTCTTTTCTTCACAACGCTTGCGCTTGCTGTATTTGGCCTTTCACTTTCTGCACAGCCTAGTTACAAAATAGTTCCCGGGCTGGGAAAAACCCTTCTCATGCAATCGGATATGCAAAAAGCACAAGGGAATCTGGGCTTTGGCAGCAATTTTCCGGTCCGTCATTCCTTGGAGCAGTATTGTCCGCCAGTGAAGTTTCAGGGTGAAAACTCTTACACCTGCACGGGCTGGGCTGTAGCCTATGCCGGGCACACCATTCGCAACGCCATTTTGAACAGCCAATCGCCACCTGCGCTGGTGTTCGATCCCATGTTTTTATTCAACAGCCTAAAGGGCGACAACCAACCGCTTTGCGACTATGGTGTGCTGCTCGACGAGGCTATTGAGTTTATTGTGGCCGTGGGATCTATTTCATACCAAAGTCCTGAGCTGAACTGCGACTCGGAGATCTCCGCCGAAATGGTGAAAATGGCAGGCGCCCATAGAATTACAGGCTTTGAATTGCTCTACAACTACAACGAAGAAAGCGTGGACGATAAGATTATCCCTATTAAGCGCGCATTGAACGAAGGCAAACCCGTGCTTTGCAACATACTCACCTACTTTCCTCCTCAAAATATTTTTCAGGCCAATAGCTATCAACCCAGCTTTTGGTACGTAGAAAACCTATGGCAGCCACGTCCTTTGGAGCTCGACTGGCAGAAAAGCCATTATGCCGGACCACACAATGTGGTGGTGGTGGGCTATGATGACGAAATGTATGGTGGCGCGCTCCGCATCATGAACAGCTACGGCGCCGATTGGGGCGATAACGGATTCTTTTGGATTAAGTATGAAGACTTTTATATGGTCGGCAATGGCGGATACGCTATTTATTAAAACCTTTTGATTAAAGAGGCATAGCCTCCAAAATAGGCATACACCTGGGTTTGATAATTCATGCGCCACATTTCAGTAGATGCGCCTACTCTGAATCCCCAGGTACTGTTTTTCAAATCGTCGCGACGATAGCCAAGCTGCCACAAGGTGCAGGTTTCCCATACATCATCTTCAAAATTGTATGGCAACATAAGGTTCCCACCCATTTCAAAATGGTGAAGACTGGATTTGTGGGTTAGAAAATTCATCCCAAAAGACATCAGTATTCCGCTCCCCCCTTCTTTACTCCAGCCTCCAACGGACCCTGTGGCATTGAACACGGCTGAACTACCTTCTGCCAGCACCCTTTCATAAGTAGCGCTATACTCGCTAATCCTGTCGGGAGAAAGAAATTGTACGCCAGCACCTGCTACATTTCGCAGCGTTTTCTGTGCTTGTGCGTGAGTCGATCCTAAAACAAAGATTAAAACCAGAAAAGGAAGGATATTACGTCTGCTTGATTTCATGTAAATGGGCATTTCTAGCCGCTAAACTAAGCCATTCGATTAGATGATATACAGGCACAATATGGTTTTGTCTACTATATTTTTCGCCTTTCCGAAATTTGTTAAACAACAGTATAACAGTGATATATCCGTTTGCAAACGAAAGTAAACAGAACTTAAATGCTTATGAGCCGAATAACATTTTCAGGTCGCCATTCCTTTGTCCTCGTCAATTCAATTATTCGTTAACTAAATCTTTATTATCATGAATTCGCTAAAAAATCGTGTACAATTGATCGGACACCTGGGAAACACTCCCGAATTGAAATCATTTGAAAATGGCGTGAAGCTCGCCAAGTTCTCAATCGCTACCAACGAGCGCTTTAAAAACGCCAAGGGCGAGTACGAAACCGAAACCCAATGGCACCAGATCGTGGCTTGGGGTGGCGCAGCAGAGCGTGTGAGCAAAGCACTTCAAAAAGGAAATGAAGTGGCGCTGGAAGGCAAGCTCATCACCCGCAACTATCAAGACAAAGACGGGCAAACCCGCTACATAACCGAGGTGGTGCTTGGCGACTTTGTTCGCCTTACCAAGAAGGAGGAAGCAACTGCTTGAGTGCTCCCCTCTTGAAAATTATAAGCCCTGCAGCCTCTGGTTGCGGGGCTTTTTATGTACCGAGAATCCTGAGAAAAATCATAACTCTTGGTGATTCTTCTCCTTGCAACTTTTCCGCATCCCACTGACCTTTACTGTGAATTTTAATATCGTGAGTTATGAAAAAAGCAATTTGGTTGGGAGTAGCAATGGGAGTATTACTGCTCTCCTTTAACGCCTGCAAAAAGGATGATCCGCAACCTCAAAGCAACTACGTGAGCGATTGGGTAACGCATTGGGGCTACGACTTCTCAGCTGAACTGAGCGACACCATTAACTTTATGAACGACGCGGATATCATTACATGGTACCCACGCAAGGGTTGGACCGACAACCCTCTCTATTTCCGTAATGTGTATTCCGATCCGGTGGATGGAAAGAACATCTACAAGAAAATGAGTGGAACGCTCTAAAGTATCCGATCTATCCCCGCAACATGGGACGAACAATTTGTACCCATGGCGGTAGGCGACGTATATGTAGCTAAATGTATGGATGGCTATGTGAAGTTTCAGGTACTTGAGCTCAACCCATTGGATTGGGAAGTGAAAGTGAAGTATTTGTTTACCACAGGAAGCACGTGGTCTGAATAAGAAGATTCGATTAAAAGCCCTCCTTTGAAAAAGCTGCCATTCTAGGCGGCTTTTTTCATTTCCGTGTTTGATGGCCTTGCCCTACCTTCGGACACTATGAGCGGCCACAACTCCATTTCCTATCCCATTCAGTATTCGAGCATTGTGCTGCTATGGGCCTTTACCGAAAGTGGTCTTGGCGGCATTCTCCACGCTTTTAGCATCCCTTTTTCAGGCGTGCTACTTGGCGGTATGAGCGCATTCTGCTTGTTCTTACTAGCTGATGGCCATGCGAAACCGGTGAAACAAATCGGACGGGCATGGGTAGTAGTGATGGCCGTGAAATACACCGTGAGTCCGCACAGCCCGCTTGGCGCCTACCTTGCCATGAGCATACAAACGGCAATGGCCATGGGCATTATGGGCTTTTTGTCCTTTACGCATTGGCGTTTCCGATTGGGATTGATGACTTTTCTGAACATCATGCTCTCAGCAGTGCAAAAAATATTTGTGCTCACGCTCATCTTCGGCATGTCGCTATGGGATGGAATTGACAAGTTCCTGAATGGTGTATTGAAGACATTCGGCGTAACAAACGAATATCCATATGCAAGCTGGCTCGTTGGCCTATACTTCACCATCTATTTTATTTCTGCCA
>CAZBBV010000199.1:0-4156 GCA_964490025.1 uncultured Cryomorphaceae bacterium
TCGGGATCATTTTCGCTTTCTCCAAAAGGAAGTGGCTACTTTGTACCGACAATTTCGAAGAGATTTCAACCGATATGAAGCGCCGCAACTTCATCAAAACGCTTTCTTTTCTTCCACTAATCCCGCAGGATATGAACCTACGTGCCTTGGAGCAATTGGCGGACGGCCTGGCTCCTACACCAAAAATGCCCGTGCTCTTTCTGGGCCACGGCAGCCCCATGAACGCCATTGAAGAAAATCAGTTTGTGACCGGATTTCGAAACGCTGCCAAGTCCATTCCCAAGCCTTCGGCCATACTTTGTGTTTCGGCGCATTGGTACACACGTGGCACCAAGGTGACGGCCATGCCCGCACCGCGTATCATCCACGATTTTGGCGGCTTCCCACAAGCCCTTTTCGACGTGCAATATCCCGCCCCGGGAAAACCGGAACTAGCCACTGAAACGCAACAAATACTGCTGCCCACGGCTGTGGAACTGGACCACGAATGGGGCCTCGACCACGGCACCTGGAGCGTGGTGAAGCACCTATACCCAAATGCCGATATTCCCGTGCTGCAGCTCAGCATTGACTACACCAAGCCGTCGCAGTTCCATTTCGAATTGGCAAAACAGCTCAGCGCCCTTCGCGAAAAAGGCGTGCTCATTATAGGCAGTGGCAACATTATTCACAACCTGCGCTTGGTAGATTTTCGGAATATGGACAAAGACAACTACGGCTACGACTGGGCCGTGGAGGCCAACCACATTTTTCACAACCACCTCCAGTCGGGCAACTACAAAGCCCTTATTGACTATCAAAATCTTGGGAAAGCAGTGCAGTTGGCCGTTCCCACACCCGACCACTATTTGCCCTTGCTCTACGTGTTGGGTTTGCAGGGCAAAAACGAAAGCATTTCCTTGTTCAACGACAAGCTATTGGCCGGTTCGTTGAGCATGACTTCGGTGAAGATTTCCTAAGCTTTCGCTCCATATTTCGACAAAAAGCAGCTCGTTTTCATGGCAGCGCAATAGCTGCGGCGATAGTATAAAAATCGCGAATACCCTGACTTTACTCATATTTCGGGGCATCACATGGTTCTACTTTTCCATGCTCTGAGCGTATCGGATAAATTGTATCTTTTTTCTCTCAATCAAAACCTAAGTCACATGAAAGTATTTGATGATAAGCACATTAAGAACCTGGTGTTCGTAGGTGCACACAAAAGTGGCAAGACCACACTCACTGAAACTATGCTCTTCGAAGCCGGACTCCTGAACCGCCGCGGTACGGTGGAGGGGAAAAACACCGTGTCGGATTACCACGACATTGAAAAAGACCGCGGCATGAGCGTTTTCGCCACACCCCTGCACACCGAGTGGCGCAACTACAAAATCAACATTATAGACACCCCCGGCCTGGACGACTTTATTGGCGAAATAGCCAGTGCCATGCGCGTGGCCGACACTGTGGCCATGGTGATCAACGCCCAATACGGTGTGGAGATTGGCACCGAGATTATTTGGGAATATGTCGACCGATTTCACAAGCCCACCCTCTTCATCATCAACCAGATAGACCACCACAACGCCCGCTTCGACGAGAGCTTTCAAAGCATTGTGGACCATTTTGGCAAAAATGCCGTGCTCATCCAATACCCGGTGAAAATAGGCGGCGACCAATGCATCATTGACGTGCTGAAAATGAAGATGTACAAGTTTGGACCCAATGGCGGCAAGCCTGAAAAACTAGCCATTCCGGCTAGCGAAAAAGAACGTGCCGAGCAATTGCACAACGAATTGGTAGAGAAAGCAGCCGAAAACGACGAAGCGCTGATGGAGCTTTATTTCGACAAAGGAACGCTGAACGAAGACGAACTGCGCCAGGGCATTCGCTTGGGCATGCTCCACCACGAGCTGTTCCCTGTGTTCTGCGTATCGGCGCTTAACGATATGGGCACCGGCCGTGTGATGGGATTTATAGACAATGTGGCCCCAGCGGCAGCCGACTTGAAACCCGAACAAAGTGTGGAAGGCCAAACGCTGGAATGCAAACCAAGCGAACCGCTTTCCTTGTTCATTTTCAAAACCCTGCACGAGGCCAATATTGGCCAAATCTCCTTTTTCAAGGTGAAAAGCGGCGAAATAAAACAAGGCGAAAAACTGGTGAACAGCCGCAATGGCGAGGAAGAAACCGTGAACCAACTATTTATAATGGATGGCGCCACACGCCAGCCGGTGGAAAAATTGGTGAGCGGCGACATAGGCGCTACCATTAAACTAAAACACACCGAAACCAACGACACCCTGCACCGCGCCGGAAAGCCCATTACCATTCGGCCCATTCAGTTTCCGGAACCTAGAATTAAGAAGGCAGTGCTGACCCACAACAAGCGCGACGAGGAGAAGATAATCGAAGTGTTGCGCAAGCTGCAAAGTCAGGACCCTACCATCACTATCAGCTATTCGCAGGAGCTGCGCCAGCAAATATTGGGCTGCCAGGGCGAGCTGCACCTTTCCACCATTGAGTGGATTTTGAACAAGCAGTTTGGCCTTGAGGTAACATTTGAAAAACCGCGTATAGCCTACCGCGAAACCATACAACGCTCGGCCAATGCCAGCTACCGCCACAAAAAGCAAAGCGGCGGATCGGGGCAGTTTGGCGAGGTGCACATGAAAGTGGAGCCCTGGAGGCCCGATATGCCCGAACCACAAGGCTTTAGCCTACGCGGCAAAGAAGAAATTGCCCTGCCTTGGGGTGGCAAGTTGGTGTTCTACAACTGCATTGTGGGCGGGGTAATCGATTCGCGCTTCCTGCCCAGCATTGTGAAGGGCATTATGGAAGTGATGGAGCAAGGCCCGCTCACCGGCAGTTATGCCCGCGACGTGCGCGTGATGGTGTACGACGGAAAGATGCACCCGGTGGACAGCAACGACATTTCCTTCAAGATAGCCGGCGCCCATGCCTTCAAGCAGGCTTTTCTGAACGCCAATCCGAAATTGATGGAGCCTGTGCACATGGTGGAGGTGAAAGTGCCGGACGAGCAATTGGGCGACGTAATGACCGACCTGCAAGCGCGGAGGTCCATCATAATGGGCATTGATGGCGCCGGGCGCTACACCAAGATAAAAGCCCGTACACCGCTGGCCGAACTGTATGGCTACAGCACCACACTGCGCTCGCTCACACAAGGCAAGGCCAGCTTTAGCTCCGCCTTCGACGAGTTTGAAAGCGTGCCGCCCAACCTGCAAGCCGAGCTGGTGAAGGGACATGTGGCCGCCGAAGTGGAGTAGCAGAATCAGTACATCCCCAATGTCATCCCGGTAGTCATCCCGGTAGTCATCCCGGTAGTCATCCCGAACTTGTTTCGGGATCTCGGGATATAATGGATTAAGTAAAGCGATAAACTAAATGAAGAAAGAGGCCCGTGAACGGGTCTCTTTTTTTGTTGCCGCTTGTTCAATTTCCATTGTCCAAAGGCCCAGGTTTGCCTGAAATGATTTAGGTTTGAAAAACGATTGGGATGACTGTAGTGAGACCAATCCACCCAAAAACGGTTGGATTAGTCTGATAAACGTCAGACATATAAACGAGTTATGTGCAACCCTAAACAACGACACGACAGACAATGAAAAAATCAGACATCTACGAAATTTCAATTAAAATACTCGGACTTTATTTGTTCTTTACATCTATTGGTTTGTTGCGTGACGTCCTGACAACATTTGCTGTATGGACACAAGCAAAACAAAACCCAGACGCTTTTGGCGACTTTGACCAGACACCTTTTTTCATTTTGAGTATTGCCAACTTTGCGTTTGTAATTCTATTTGCAGCAATTATGACACTTAAAACTAAGACAATTACAAAGCTTGTTTGCAAATCGACAGACTACGAAGAGACTTCATCCCTATTCGCAGACAGAAAAGTCATTTACGAATTGGCTCTTGTAATTATGGGACTTCTCATAATTGTTTGGACACTTCCTGACTTTGCATTTAAGTTAAAAAACCATATTCAACTTGTACAAAGCAATATGCCGACCAAGGACTATGACACTAATTTTATTATTACATCAGCTATTAAAACAGTTGTTGGACTATTTGCAATTATTTACGCTAAATCCATATCGTCAATTTTAATAAAGGACAACAAAAATGGACAGACAGAATAGAAG
>CAZBBV010000200.1:0-4139 GCA_964490025.1 uncultured Cryomorphaceae bacterium
AGAAGCTCCTGTATCACTTTGATGCACAAGGGAAGTTGCTCTATACGCGAGCCTTGGATGGCATCATTATCGGCGAGCTGCACCAAATAGACAAGTACAAGAACCAGAAATTGCAGATGCTGTTTCACACCACCAACAGGCTATACCTGATGGACAGAAATGGCAAAGACGTGGATGCCTTCCCAATAGAGCTGAAGCCTGCGGCCACAGGGCCCATGGCTGTACTCGACTACGATCGAAACCGCACCTATCGCCTGGTGATTCCTTGCGGTAAAATGCTGCTCAACCTGGATGCCGACGGGCAAAGCGTTTCCGGATGGCAGTTCAAGCCCGGTAATGGACAGTTGACCATACAGCCGCAACTCTTCCAGGTGGGCGGCAAGGACTACCTCGTGGTGCGCGAAGACGGCGGGAAAGTGCGCATCCTGAACCGCTCCGGCCAAGATAGGCTGGAGGTGAAGTCGGCACCTGATTTTACGCAAAACGCCTTTTACCTCATTGCCGGGCAAAACCTGGCCAGCACGCGCATAGTGAGCACCACCGAAGATGGCCAATTGGCCAGCATCTTCCTTAGCGACGGCTCTGTAGATGTGATGGAATTCGAAAACCTAAGCCCAGGCCATAGCTTCCTGTATGTGGACGAGCACTATGTGGTGCTGAGCGAAAAGATCCTGTATGTAAAAGGGCCGGAGTTTAATTACAGCACGAAACTAAATTCAGATCAGCTCAGCGGATTAAAGGTGTATCAGTTCAGCAACGGCTTCCGCTTAGGCGTGGTGGATAAGCAAAACCAAACCCTGCACCTCTTCGACGGCGGCGGCAAGGAACCCAATGGCTTTCCGCTCAGTGGCAACACTTCATTCTCCATAGCCGACATGAACCGCAACGGTATCCTTACGCTGCTGAGCGGTAGTAGTGCGGGAGAGGTGGTGGTGTATAGTTTGGAATGACCTACAGCAGAGCGCTGTGCAAGCAGTCTTTAATTGTGAGTTGTAAGTACGGCAAATTTGCGAGGGTTTATACTGCATCCTTTCCGCTGCTTTTTGTCCTGCTGAGTGCAGCGAAGCAACTCTTAGTTTCTTCTCTTCGTTCAGAATGACAAAGCTTAGCTTTCTGCCTTTTCCCATTCGTCGCCTTTTGTAATGCAAACGGTCATTCCAAACTTGTTTCTGAATCTAATTCATCTGTAAAAGAAATGGCCACTCGCCGTCAGACCCTGTAAACCTTTTAGACCCTGAAACAAGTTCAGGGTGACACCAATCTGTCATGCTGAACTTGATTCAGCATCTAACAAAGCATCCATATAATTAAGCCCTACACGTCATCAGATTCCGAAAATATCCTCAACTTGTTTCAGGACAGGGTGACATATAATAACGCCCGACTCCTTTTCAGCAGCCGGGCGTTTTCATCAACCTAAAACCAAACCTTAGAAAATTCCTTTGGCCAGCAGCCAGGGAATGACGAGCCAGGCCAAGCCTTTTACCAAGAAAAACAAGAAGCCCCAGAAACCCAGCTTGCGCAGGTAGGGCAGGAGCTTATTCCGCAATGACATGGTATGTACGGAATGTAGAGCTCATAGGTGCTTCGCGGCCTTCTTCACGCGCACGCTTGATGTCCTCAAATCCGCGCTTGTGTCCTTCTAAAAACTCGGGAGAGCCTGTCCATGCTTTAAACTGCTCTTCGCTGTCCCAATGGCTTACAATCAGGTAATCGCCGCCTTCTTCTTTGGGCTTCAATACTTCCATAAAACGGAAACCGGGCATGCGGTCAATGGCCTTGGCACGGCTGCCGAAGAGTTCTTCGAAACGTGCCACATACTCGGGCTTACATGTGATAAAATTGATGGCTACAAATGGTTTTTTCATGCTTGAAATAATTTTGCAGCAATATTAAGTGGAATTGTTCTAAATAAAAATAGACATCAAGAAAAGTTTTGAAAAGCCCGTAAACATTGGGTAAAAAAGAAAAAGCCTCCTGTACAAATTGCACAGGAGGCTTGCTATTAGTGGCTTATAAAAGTTACATAACCTTTACTTCAGCATTGGGTGCGCCGGCCAGAATTTCTTCGTTGGCGTAGTCGGCAAATTTTTCGAAGTTCTTGTTGAACTGTCCGGCCAAATCGAGGGCCTTTTTCATGTAGGCATCCTTGTCGGCCCAGGTGTTTATTGGGTTCAGGATTTCATCCGGAACCTCAGGACAAGTCACAGGCATGTTCAGTCCGAAAATGGGGTGCGTGATGTAGTCCACATGGTCCAACTCGCCGTTCAAAGCGGCAGTAATCAGCGCGCGGGTATATTTCAATTTCATACGGGCACCTACGCCGTAGCTTCCGCCGCTCCAGCCGGTATTCACCAACCAAACGGTGGCGCCGCTATCGCGCATTTTCTTGCTCAACATTTCGGCATAGTAGGTGGGGTGCAACGGCATGAAAGGTGCGCCAAAGCAAGCCGAGAAGGTGGTCACCGGTTCGGTGATGCCCGCTTCTGTTCCGGCCACTTTAGCGGTATATCCACTGATAAAATGGAAAGCCGCCTGACCTGGGGTAAGTTTTGAAATGGGTGGAATAACGCCGAAAGCGTCGCAGGTAAGGAAGAAGATGTTCTTCGGTGCGCCTGCGTAGTTCGGCATTTGCACATTGTCGATATGCGTTAGTGGATAGCTCACACGAGTGTTTTCCGTGATGGAGCAATCTTCAAAATTCACTTTGTTGGTGCCGGGGAAGAATTTGATGTTTTCCAACAATGCTCCCGGACGAATGGCGCGGAAAATGTCCGGCTCTTTCTCTTCGGTCAGGTCGATTACTTTGGCGTAGCATCCACCTTCGAAATTGAACACCGTGTCTTCCGGCGACCAGCCATGCTCGTCGTCGCCTATTAGGGCGCGATTGGGGTCGGCGCTCAATGTGGTTTTTCCGGTTCCCGAAAGCCCGAAGAAAAGTGCTGTGTCGCCGTCCTTACCTACGTTGGCCGAGCAGTGCATGCTCAGGGTGTTTTTTTGGTAAGGAAGTACAAAGTTCATGATAGAGAAAATGCCTTTTTTGATCTCTCCGGTGTATCCGGTTCCGCCCACCAAAGCAATTTTTCTCGTGAAATTCAGAATGGCAAAGTTGTGCTGGCGTGTGCCATCTACTTCAGGATTGGCGCGGAAGCTGGGAGCGTTGATTACGGTCCATTCCGGCTCCATGCTGTTGATCTCATCAGCCGTTGGGCGAATGAACATGTTGTAGGCAAACATATTTCCCCAAGGCAGTTCATTGATCACACGAATGGGGGTTTTGTACTTCGGATCGGCGCATACGAAAGCGTCGCGAACGTAGAGTTCTTTGCCATCCAAATGGGCGATTACCTTGTCGTACAATTGGTTGAATTTGTCCGAATCGAAAGGGATGTTCACATTGCCCCACCACACCGCATCTTCGGTGATGCTGTCGCGCACTATAAAGCGGTCTTTTGGAGAGCGGCCGGTGAACTCTCCCGTACTAACATTAATGGCGCCGGTGTCTGTTTCCTGCGCCATTCCTTTTTCCAATGAGATATTTACGAGTTCTTCTGAGCTAAGATTCCAATGGGCTGTAGCATTTTTAATTCCGTACTGCGCCAAGGTAGCTTTCGGGGATTTACGTCCTGTTTCCAACATAACTGAGTTTTTGGTAAGACAATTTTGGGACTGCAAAGTTAAGCCATTATTAACGCGAAGGGATGAAATTCGCTTCAATAATTGGCTTATTTCTCACAAATTTTGTTCAAAAGTAAGTCCAAGTTTTACGCTCCTGCGTAATCAATGGCACACTAGGGCTTGGTATTAATGCCAAAGCCCATCACGAACCACGAGCCCACCATGCACAGTCCGCCCAATGGCGTAACAATGCCAATTCCGGAAAGCGAAACGCCGTTCAAACTTTGGGTGCTGAGCAGGTAAATGGAACCCGAAAAGAAGATCATGCCCATGATCATGAGTGTGGTGCCAATGCGAAACATGCGCGGATACCACACTTTTTCCAAAGCCGAGAGCACAAGCAGCGCCAGGCTGTGCACCAACTGATAGCGCACTCCTGTTTGGAACGAGTCCAACGATTCCGGGCTTAGTTTGTCCTTTAGTGTATGCGCTGCCAAAGCGCCAAGAATAACGGCTATGGC
>CAZBBV010000201.1:0-4107 GCA_964490025.1 uncultured Cryomorphaceae bacterium
TTTTGTTCATGCCGGGATATTGCGAATTTTTCCACTCGTGGTAGGTGGCCTGCTCCACAAAATAGTCGCCGGTGAAGTTTCCACTGAAATCAATGGTTTGTGTTACCAAGGTGTGGCACGAGGCGCAAACACCTGAGGAATTGATGTGTGCGCCATGCTCCACATTAAACTGAATGAACTGCGCCATGGGTCCCGCAAAAGGATTTAAGTATGGACCATACACCGTTCTGTTGGTATCGAATTGCAAGCCGCCACTAAAAAAGAAACCCAAGCTATCGGGCTTTTGCATGTGGCAAGCGAGGCAGTTTACTCCGTCCAGCCCATGTACGTCGTTATCCAATAGTTGCTGCATGCTGTAATGCGTGGCGCCAAGCATCTTGGCTGAAAAATGTCCCGCGGGAGCGTGACAGCTTGTGCATTTGTCTTCAATGGCTTGTTGCTTTCCGGGATAGGTGATCACCTCATGTGCCACCTTGGCCCGCCAAAAAGGATCTTTCGCCGAGTTGGCCATCATGGTAGCGCGCCAGTCGTCGGTTACATTGATGTCTATTCCATTGGCATCTACCATGGAAAGCCCGAGTGGATCGTAGCCGTGGCAACCGCCACACACGCCGCTGGTGGCAAAATAGGCGTTGGTATCCACCGGAAGGTCGGTGGTGAGGCTCATGTAGTAGGCCAGCTCTTCCTGTGTGTGAAATGACTTTTTCTTATCCGGCGAAAGGCTGCTCAAAGCCCAGGCAACCACAGTGATCAGAACTAGTGAAAAGAGGTACTTCATTAAAACATGGACTATTAAATGACTTCAGGAAAAAACTACATTAGCGCTCCTAAGAATTCGAACAAATTAAATACTTCCAATCTATACCTATGAAAAGAACCGCTTTTTTCTCTCTTTTGTTTCTCACACAAGTAATAATGGCCCAACCGGGCGGAGAAACATGCGCTACTGCTACAGTCATTAGTTCCATTCCATTTGTGGGATTTGGTAGCACAGCAGGCATGACAGACGACCATTATGCCTCATGTCCTGATGTGGGCAACCAAGGCGGCGCCCCCGACGCAGTGTATAAATACACCACCGGAAACGCGGTAGAATACATCAGCCTAACGCTTTGTATTTCCGCCACCAACTACGATTCGCAGCTCTACCTGTATCAAGGCACGTGCAGCTCGGCCAACATATACGCCTGCCAGGAAGATGGCTGCCAAAGCCCTGCCTACAATGCCAACTACAACAGCGAAATACAAAACCTGATGCTGGCTCCGAATACCGATTATTATATCGTGGTGGATGGCTACAGCACCAATTCTTCCGGCACTTACCAGCTCAACATCACCCAAGGCGTGGCGCCTCCTGCTCCTTTGGTAGGATTTACGGACATGACCAGCACCCTCTTGTCGCAAACCGCCATCTATAGCGGTGTGGCCATTGCCGCAGCGGATATGAACAACGACGGCTACGACGACATTGTGCGTCTGGACGATACGGAGGATTTGAGAATAGAATACCAAACGCCCGGCGGAGGGATGTTTACCAACTATGTTTATGGCAACGCTACGCCCAACTCCGTGTGGGGCATGTGCATTGGCGACATCAACGACGACGGAAACAAAGACATCATTCTGGGCGACTACTCAGGTGTGCGATTGCTTACCGCAAACAGTGCCAATACGGCCTACACTTCGAGCAACGTGCACAACCAATCCATTTTTGTGCAGGGTATCAATTGCACCGACTTCAACAATGACGGTATGCTTGACCTATTTGTGTGCAACGACGTGGGCGAAAGCCACATCTACATCAACAATGGCACAGGAACACTGCAACGCAACACCAGCACGGTGAATCTGGCTACTACCCCTCCCTCCGACATGAGCGGCAACTATGCCAGCATATTTACCGACTATGACGACGACGGCGATATCGATTTTTACATCACCAAATGCCGCCAAGGGGTGACCAATGCCGCCGACCCTAGAAGGATCAACCAATTGTACAGAAACGACAATGGTGTATTTACGGAAGTAGGACAAGCAGCAGGACTGCGCCTGGGAGAACAAAGCTGGGTAACCGATTTTGGAGACATCAACAACGACGGCTTTTTGGATGCATTCGTAATGCACCACGACGCACCCAGTCAGATGTTCCTCAACAATGGAAACGGAACTTTCACGGACATCACAGTGGCTGCGGGATTGGACGACATTCCTTTTGCCGGCATTCAGTGCTTGTTTCGCGATTTCAACAACGACGGTTATGCGGACCTGATCGTTGCCGGAGGTGGACACAAACTGTTCATCAACAACCAAAACAACACCTTCACCGAAAGCGTGAACCCATTTGTGTACAACAACCACGAAATGGAATCGTATTGCGTGGGCGATTTCAACCACGACGGCTACCTGGATGTGTACGCCGGCTATGCCAACCTTTTCAACTCGCCTTCTTCTTCCCGCCAGGACAAACTGTTTATGAACGACGCGCAGTCGGGCAACAACTTTGTGAACTTTACCCTGCAAGGCACAACGACCAACAGAAATGGCATTGGTGCCAAAATAAAGCTGTACGGCCCATGGGGCGTGCAGGTGCGCGAAGTGCGCAGCGGCGAGGGCTACGGCATTCACAACAGTTTCAACCAGCATTTCGGAATGGGACTGGTGCAAGCAGCCGATAGTGCGATCATCATTTGGCCCAGCGGCACCCGCGACGAATTGCTTTTTGTGCAAGCCAATCAGTGGATCACGGTAGTAGAAGGCGCCCACCCCGCCGCTCCGGTAATTGTTGCTGCTGCCGCGGTGCAAAACATAGCCTTCACCACAGCCGAAGTAGTTGGCAATGTGCTGATGCGCGGCGCGGAAGAAACCCTGATTGAAGTAGAATATTGGCCCATTGGCGGAAGCAGCACAACGCTGAGCGTGGGCATCTACCCCAGCACAGGCGGAAACCAAGTGGTGCCCGTGGCCCAAGCACTGAGCGGACTCACCGACAACACCGCCTACGCCGCCCTGATCAAAGCCACCTACGACAACGACGGCAGCGCCTCGCAAACCACAGCCTATTACAGCGACACCATTTTCTTCAACACCTTTGGCATTTCGGTGGCCGAGTTCAATCCGGCCATACTGAAAGTGTACCCCAACCCTGCGGGAGGATTTATCCATTTCGATTTTGGTACAGAAGCCCCGGCGGGTGCTACGCTGGAAATTAGAAATACCTTGGGGCAAATGGTGATGCAAGTGCCCATAAGCAAAACCAATGAGCAGATTGACCTAGGTGGCCAAAGTCCGGGCACCTACTTCTACAGCATTGGCCGTGGGAAAGAGGTGCTGATGCGCGGGATTTTTGTTAAGAATTAACATAAACAAGGACGCTTTTGCCTTCTTTTGGGTTTAGAGGCATGGCACGGATTATAAATCCGCGCCAGCAAAGGAGGGATTGGCAGATAATTAACTAAATCAATAGAATGTGCTTCCAGTTCTATCAGCTCTTTATCAATACTACCGTAAGAGAAATTCTGAATATGACGCCTTTCAAAATGCTCGATTAGCGTTTGCCTTTTTTTTATTTCTATATCTTCTACCTGTAGTGAACATCCTTTTTACTTTTTTGGAAAAATTGTTCAATCTAGATTTTGGAGACAAGTCAACTCATTTCTTTTTCACTTTAATACTGATTGTTTTATTTGTTTTTTTTACAAAGGTTCTTTATTCGCAAGTGGAAATTGTCTCGTTCAATGACAATTTGAATCCCCTCCAGATTAGAAGAAATAAATGGATTACTGTTATGTTCATTTCTTTTAGTTTCATTTTAGTCATATTTCTTTATTAGAAATTCATTAATGACTCCTTAGCTACTGCAGATTTATTTTTTGTGAACTATTAGCCAAAGGCGCATCCCTCAGCTGGCGCGGATTCACCTTCGGAGAGCTCACAGCCAAAGGCTGATCGGTTGTAATCCATGCCTGTTGAATTTCTTAACAGTTCTGTTATTCCAAGCATAGGCTTTTATTCAGTAACCATCTAGCAAAGTCAGGTTCAAGTTTCTTTCAGAAATTGCACAAGCGAGGGGGCTTGCGCCAACGCAGCTAAGAAATGAATTCTTGCTGC
>CAZBBV010000202.1:0-4087 GCA_964490025.1 uncultured Cryomorphaceae bacterium
CGCACAAAGGGCTCTGCCTTCCAAATCACACTTTACACCGGTTGGATGATTGTTTTCTCGCTCATTCCGGCAGCCGGCATGGCGGGTGAATTGACGCTATCGCTTTGGGCCGCCGCAATCGTGGGACTGCTTGGCTTGTATATGATGTACCGCGCCGTGATACTTTATCGCAGCATGGAGATCAAAGACGCCCGAAAACTGTTATATGCCAGCTTGATGTATTTGCCCTTGTTGCAATTGATATATGTAATTGATTTATGGAAGTAGATGTGATGAAAGAACACCGTCGAAAAGCAGCAAAGCCCCTGCTTTGGGTAGCCATGGTAAGTATGGTGATGCTTTTTGCAGGGCTTACCTCAGGATATGTGGTGCGGCGCGCTGAAGGAAACTGGCTGGAATTCGATCTTCCCGTAACTTTTACCTATGCCACTATTGTTCTGTTGCTATCTAGCCTAACCATGGCCATGGCCTCATTGTCTGCACGGAAAAGCAGTTACCGCGGGGTAAGCCTATACCTTTCTCTTACGCTGGTTCTGGGGTTGGCTTTTGCAGCTTTGCAATGGAAAAGTTGGGGAACATTGGTAGATGGTGGCGTATACTTCACAGGTCCGGGCAGCAATGCGGCGGGCTCCTTTTTTTATGTGATCACCCTGGCACATTTGGTACACCTTCTTGGAGGCCTTTTGGTGCTGTTGTTTATGCTTTTTCGCTCGTTCAAAAAGGCCTATGATGCACAGAACTTATTGGGCCTACAGCTCGGAAGCACTTTTTGGCATTTTCTCGATATTCTGTGGATTTACCTCTTCCTGTTTTTACTTTTTATTCGCTAAACTTGCACCAAATTCAGTGAACCCCTTTAGATATGGCACAACACGCTACTATTGACGCTCATTCAGAAGGAATTTGGAATGGAGGAAACGAACCCCTAAATGCGAGCTATGGAAAGCTCATGATGTGGTTTTTCCTGCTTTCAGATGCGCTTACCTTCTCCGGATTTCTAACAGCCTACGGATTTCTGCGATTCAAGTACCTCGATTCTTGGCCGGTGGCCGAGGAGGTGTTTACGCATTTTCCTTTCCTACATGGCGACCATCCGCTGCTTTATGTTGCATTGATGACTTTCATCCTCATCATGAGCTCTGTGACCATGGTATTGGCAGTAGATGCCGGGCATAAAATGAGAAAAAGCGGCGTAGTGCTATGGCTGGGTCTGACCATCATTGGAGGAGCCATTTTCGTGGGTTCGCAAGCGTGGGAATGGTACCATTTTATTAAAGGAGAAAAAGGGGCAATAGAACTGACAAACGGTGAGGTGGTTCATTTTTATGTGGATGGAGAAAGAATTTCCTTAGGCCAATTGGTGGAGCCAAATGCGGATCACGGTCATGGCCATCACCCCAGCTACAGCTCAGCGCAAGTAATTGAGGCCTACAAAGCCAATCCAAGCGTGAGCCTAGTAACCCCAGGGGCCGTGAAAGAAGAATACAGCCGCGAACAAGCACTTCCTTACCTGGATAATGCGATAGCCATTCAGGGCGCCGATTTGGTGAGAAATGAATATGGCAGAACCAATTTTGCGAACTTCTTCTTCTTCATCACCGGCTTCCACGGCTTTCACGTATTCTCGGGAGTAATGATCAACCTCATCATCTTTATAAATGTATTGTTTGGCACCTACGAGCGCCGCGGCCATTATGAAATGGTGGAGAAAGTGGGTCTTTACTGGCACTTCGTGGATTTGGTGTGGGTATTCGTATTCACCTTCTTCTATCTGGTTTAATCTCTTAGCAAAAGAAAAATGGGACACGATAACAAAAACAATGTTCGCACAATCTGGATTGTGTTTTTCATCCTCCTCATAATTACTACTGTTGAGGTTGCATTAGGCTTAATCAAGCCCGCGGGTATGGTAGGAGTGAAGTTCCTGACCATGCACTTGCTTAACTGGACCTTCATCATTCTCACACTCCTCAAGGCCTACTATATTGTAGCCTACTTCATGCACCTGCGCGACGAGCGTAAAAACCTGCAATGGATCATTACCCTTCCGTCTATTATCCTCATTCCATACCTCATTTTCATTTTGTTGGTAGAGGCTTCGTATGTAGAGAGCATGCTCTAAGATGATTAATAAAAATGTATTGAAGTGGGTAGTATTGATAGGCTTATTAATACTACCCACTTTTATTTACCTCTTCTTTACCACCGGTAAGCACAACTTTGTGCATCTACCATACATAGGTCCACGAGAGGCGGTTGAAACAGTTCTCGAAGACGGGTCAAAACGCATTGACACTGCTTATCACACCATTCCCGATTTTGTGCTTACCGATCAGGACGGCAATCCTTTTTACAGCGATAGCCTAAAAGGTAAAATTTACGTAGCCGATTTTTTCTTCACACTTTGTCCAAGCATTTGCCCCAGCATGCAATACAGCATGTTGCGCATTCAAAAGAAATTTGAAGGCCTCCATGATTTTCATCTGGTTTCATTTACGGTGGATCCGGAGAACGACACGCCTGAAGCGCTGAAGAAATATGGCGAAGAATTAGGCGTCGATTTTAGCAACTGGACTTTCCTAACCGGTAGCAAGGAGGAGATTTATAACCTGGCCTACAAGGGATACTTTGTGAATGCGCTCGAAGATCCGGGAGCGCCGGGAGGTTTTCTGCACAGCGAGTATTTTGTGCTGGTGGATAAGAAAGGAAACCTGCGATCGGGGGTGGATAAGGACGACCGCCTGCGAATAGTGTACGACGGTACCAGCGACTATGAGGTGAATGAACTTATTGACGATATAAAAGTTTTATTGGCTGAATATCGATTGGCTAAAAAGGAAAGGAAGTAATGGAAAAAAATCAGCATCAGCTGGACAAATGGGTGGTGCCCACTATCATGGCCATTTCGCTGGCCGTTCCGGTTTTGGTTTTTCTACTCATGATTTTTCCTTCCAAAATTCTCGCAATTGAAGCCGATTTCCCCTTTTTTCATGCACTATTGAATGGAAGCACAGCAGTGCTCTTGTTCACCGGTTATGTACTGATTAAGTCGGGAAAGGTGTTTTGGCACAAGCGCGTGATGCTTTCTGCTTTTGGGCTATCTACAGTTTTTTTGGTGAGTTATGTTTTAAGTAAAATATCACATGATCCTGTTCCTTTTGGTGGAGATGGCATCATTCGGTCGGTGTATTTCTTCATACTTATCACGCATATTATCCTAGCGGCCTTTGTTATTCCATTGGCTTTGTTGGCTATTTACCGTGGCCTCACCGGACAGATCGACTTGCACAAGCGCATTGTAAAATGGACATTCCCCATTTGGTTTTATGTGGCTGTAACCGGTGTGGCGGTCTACATCCTCATGAAGCCCTATTATTGATACTTTTAGCGCATGAAAAGAGCAGTATTCATTTTACTTGTTTTTTTGGTATCCATGGCTTCATCATTTGCCCAGTGTGCCATGTGTAAGGCGGTGGCCGAGACGGATGCCAATGGTGGAGGAACTGCTGCTTTGGGTTTGAATACGGGAATCCTTTATCTCATGGCTTTTCCTTATTTACTTATCGGAACGGTGGGCTTTTTCTGGTACAGGCACCAGAAAAAGCTAAAGCAATCATAAGAACTGTAACTATTCGTTTTCACGTGGATATGAAAGCAAAGCGATTAAATAGATTTGCTTCTGATATTTCACGCATTAACCCTATCTCTATGAACCTAAGAATTGTTCTCTTTCTATTCTTTCTTCCCATCCTCGGATTTGGACAGGCGCAAAAATGGACGCTCCAACAATGCATTGAATATGCGCTTGAAAACAATTTGGATGTTCAGCAAAGTCAGATACAATCTGCCATTCAGGAAGAAAACTACCTGGAGCAAAAGCAATCCATTTATCCAAATCTGAATTTCTCTTCGAGTTATACCAACAACTTTGGATTATACGTCGATCCATTCACTAACGAATTGCAAAAACAGAAGCGAACCCTGAACATCAGCATGGGGTTGAGTGCCGGTGTTACCTTGTTTTCCGGTTTGTCCACGCACCACAGTATTCAAAGCAGTAAGCTGAGCTTCGAGTCGAGCGTGATGA
>CAZBBV010000203.1:0-4075 GCA_964490025.1 uncultured Cryomorphaceae bacterium
CCCGCACCTTCGCAGGTTTCGCAGCGTCCGCCTTTCACATTAAAGCTAAATCGTCCGGCTTTGTAGCCCCGTATTTTGGCCTCCGGTAAATTGGCGAACAGATTTCTGATCTCAGTGAAAACACCTGTGTAGGTGGACGGGTTGGAACGCGGCGTTCGTCCAATGGGCGACTGGTCAATGTCGATCACCTTATCGATATGCCCCAGACCCTGCAACTTGGTGTAGGGGAGGGGTTGCTTGTTGCTGTTGTAAAAATGCGCACTGATGGCGGGATACAGCGTTTCGTTGATCAACGACGACTTTCCGCTACCGCTCACCCCTGTGATGGCCACCATCATGCCCAGCGGAATTTCGAGATTCACATTTTTCAGGTTGTTGCCTTTCGCGCCTTTTAGCAAAATTTGCTCGCCGTTGCCTTGTCGGCGTTCTTTTGGAACAGCAATTTCCAAATCGCCATTGAGGTAGCGCGCTGTAATGCTATCAGAGTTCAGAATCTCTTCCGGCGTGCCCTGTGCCATCACCTGCCCACCGTGTGCGCCGGCCATGGGGCCCAGGTCAATCACATAGTCGGCATGCACAATCATGTCTTTGTCGTGTTCCACCACCAACACGGAGTTGCCCATGTCGCGCAGCTCTTTGAGCGCCTCTATCAGCCTTTCGTTGTCGCGCTGGTGTAGGCCAATGCTGGGTTCGTCCAAAATGTAGAGCACATTTACCAGCTTCGAACCAATTTGCGTGGCCAGGCGAATGCGCTGTGCCTCGCCGCCCGAAAGGCTGCGCGCACTGCGGTTGAGCGACAAGTAGCCCAGTCCCACATCCCTCAAAAAGCGAATTCGGGAGCTGATTTCTTTGATGATTTCCTGGGCAATGAGCTGCTGTTTGTCGTTGAGTTTTTTGTGCAATTTCCCCACCCACACCTGCAGGTCGTCAATGCTCATGGCCGCCAGGTCGGAGATGTTTTTGCCATCCAGCTTAAAGTGCAGCGACTCCTTGCGCAGCCTGGCGCCGTGGCATTCCGGACATGGGATGTTCGACACGTATTTCCCCGCCCAGTTGCGTATGCCTTGGCTTTCGGCCTCGTTCAGTTGGTTTTGTATAAAATTGACAATGCCTTCAAAATGCAGGTGGTAAGTTTTGGTCACACCCAATATTTTGCTTTCCACCTGAAAGGTTTCGTTGGCGCCATGCAAAATGACCTGCATGGCTTGGGGTGAAATGTCTTTGATGGGTGTGGTGAGTGTAAAGCCAAAACGCTCGCCAATCACGCGCAGTTCGTTGAAAATCCAGTTGTTTTTTATCTCTCCCAAGGGCTCCAGTCCTCCGGACTTTATGCTCCTATCCGGGTTGGTTACCACCTTGGCTAGGTCCACTTCGGCCACTGTGCCAAGGCCGTTGCACTTTTCGCAGGCGCCTTTGGGCGAGTTGAACGAAAAAGTATTCGGCTCCGGCGTGTCGTAGGAGATGCCGGTTTCGGGACACATCAATTTTAAACTGAAAAAGCGGGCAGTTTCCGCATCTTGCTCTTGCACCATGATGGTGCCTTTGCCTTCTTTCCAGGCTTGTGCCAGGCTGCTGCGCAGGCGCTGTAGGTTGCCCTCGTTCACCGTTAGGCGATCCACCACCAGCTCAATGTCGTGGGTTTTGTATCGGTCCAGTTTCAGCGTTCGGCTCAGTTCGGTGAGCTCGCCATTGATGCGCACCCGCAGGTAGCCCTGCCGCATGAGCGATTGGAAAAGCTCGGTGTAGTGGCCTTTTCGCGCACGCACTAGCGGCGCCAGCAGGTGAATGGCCTTGTCTTCGTATTCCTCGCGGATAATTTTCAGAATCTGCTCGTCGGTGTAACTCACCATTTTTTGGCCGCTCAGGTAGCTGTAGGCCACGCCGGCACGGGCATAGAGCAGGCGAAGGAAATCATACACCTCGGTCACAGTGCCTACCGTGGAGCGCGGATTTTTGTTGGTGGTTTTTTGCTCAATGCTCACCACCGGGCTCAGGCCGTTTATTTTGTCCACATCAGGCCTTTCGAGGCCGCCCAAAAACTGGCGGGCGTAAGCAGAAAAAGTTTCAATGTAGCGTCTTTGCCCCTCGGCATAAATGGTGTCGAAGGCCAACGAACTCTTGCCGCTACCACTCAGTACAGTAATCACCACCAGGCTGTTGCGCGGAAAACGAACGTCGATATTCTTTAGGTTGTGTACCCGTGCGCCAAACACCTCCAAATGGTCTTGCGCGGTCAATGTTTCTGTCATTTCTTTTTGCGCTCTTCTTTTTTGCGCTTTTTATCTTCCGTACTGTCTATGGGCGCCATCATGGTGTCTATTTCCATTCCAGGGATGCTGTCGCCAATCTCCTCAGTGAATTCGTGGTGGTGCAGGCTGTCGTCCTGGTTCAGCCAGTCGTTTTCCAGCATATCGCTGTGGTGGCCACCTTTAGGAATCCAAATGGAATAAGCCCTTCCTTCCGTGTTGGTCAGGTAGCTTTGGCGCAGCCAAGGGTTGTAGGTTTTTAGTGTTTTGTAGCTCAAATTGAAGGCACTTGCCCATTCCGCCCAATTGGCCACAGCAGTATCAATCTTCACCTTTTCAATGGGCGGCATTACATAGAGGTCTTTCTTGCGGAATTTGTAGCCGTATTTTTCCGGTTGCGTCATAATGTTTTTCACGGCAATAACCCTGAAGACATAGCGCGAAGTCTCATTGTTCAGCAATAGGTCGTAATAGTTGTCCACACCTTGCCTTTCCATCTGCCTTTCTAATCCGCCCATACCCATATTGAAAGAAGCAGCGGCTAGTGTCCAACTGCCAAACTTGCGTTTGGCTTCCAGCAGGTATTTGCAGGCGGCTTCGGTGCTTTTCTCCAGGTGGTAGCGCTCGTCTACTTCCTTGTCCACTATCAGTCCGCGCTCTTTGGCCGTGGCCTCCATCAGCTGCCAGTAGCCGGTGGCTCCGGCGGGCGATACCACATTTTGCAATCCGCTCTCTATCACCGCTAGGTATTTGAAGTCGTCCGGGACTCCGTACTTTTTTAAAATGGGTTCTATAATGGGAAAATATTTGTGCGCGCGTTTAAGCATCAGCAAGGTGTTCGACTGCCAATAAGTGTTCACCAGCAATTCGCGGTCGAAGCGTTCGTACACCTCCAGGTCCCTCAAGGGCACTTTTTCGCCGGCAAAGTCCAGATCGTCGGGTATGGTGAGGGCATACACCTCGTAGCTGCTGTTGAACTGGTGCAGGAATTCTTTATCGTCCGGATCGGTATGGGTGGAAAAGCTAAGCAACTTACCCATGATAAGCGCTAGAAAAATGAGTCCTATTCGTTCGAGCCATTTGCTCATGCCATCTGTGTTTTAAGTTCGGAAAGCGCAGGGGCCACGCGGTCTTTGTCGCTCAGATTGGGATTTTCTATGCCCCAGTCAATGCCCAGTGCGGGGTCGTTCCAGAGCAAAGACCGCTCCGAATCTTTGTGGTAGTAGTCCGTGCATTTGTAGGCGAAAATGGTGTTGTCCTCCAAGGTTAGAAAACCGTGGGCAAAGCCCGGCGGAATCCAGAACTGCTTTTTGTTTTCGGCGCTCAGCACCAGCGCATGGTGTTGGCCATAGGTGACCGAATTGGGGCGGATGTCCACCGCCACATCCAGCACGGCGCCGCGCACCACGCGCACCAGCTTTCCCTGCGCATGTGGCGCCACCTGGAAGTGCAGTCCGCGCAGCACGCCCTTCTCGGAGCACGACTCGTTGTCTTGCACAAAGTGAAAGTCAAGTCCTGCAGCGCGGAATTTTTCGGCGTTCCACGATTCGAAAAAATAGCCTCTGGCGTCCTGAAATACGGCGGGCTCTAGTTCCAGCAGCCCTTCTATTGGGGTAGTGATGATGCGCATAGCGTGCAAAGGTAATGGATTATGGGTGTAGTTTTTTAGCGATTGGTCTATAGACGATTGTCCATGAACCGTCATTCCGAGCACACTGCCATCCTGAAGCCATCCCTCCAGTCATCCTGAACCGCAATGTCATCCTGAACTTGTTTCAGGATCTAAAGCATATATAAAGCTTGTAGTATCTCTTTTATAATCCTCCCTT
>CAZBBV010000204.1:0-4073 GCA_964490025.1 uncultured Cryomorphaceae bacterium
TCTATGGCCGCTTCTCTGAGTAGTTTTATCAGGTAGTTAAAGTTTTGATAAGGATAATGCACCAGCACATCTCGCTGTTTCATCACGGCCATGATGCTCGGATACTCGTGCAGCACGTAGTAGCTGTTGGGTTTTTGCTCCGGAAATTCGAGCCACTTGGGGCCAATGTTCGGGAAGCTCATAAAGTCGCGCTTGTTGTGGTAGCGTCCGCCCGGAATGAGGCTGTCAAAAGCTTTGCTAAGGCCCTGTTTCTTCTTGAGGTAGCTCAGTAAGTCCTCTGGAATTTCTTTGTCGAAAACAAAGCGCACCGGCTCAGCTTTCGTCCTGGCTTTTACGCTCAGACTCAACTTGTCCAAAAAACTTCGGGAAATGTCATTGTCGATATCCAACTCCGCGTCGCGGGTGAGTTTGATATTAAAAGCCTCAATCTTATCGTAGTCGAAAATGTTGAAAATGCGGTGCAATTCATGGCGAATTACGTCGTCTATGTACATCACATATTTCTTCCTTCCGCGTGCCGGCAGCACCAAGAAGCGAGGGATGATATCGGTAGGAATTTCAATGAGGGCATACTCCGTTTGTTCCGGTTTCTTCGAATAACTCAGCTTTATAGCGTGGTAAATCATCTGGTCCTTGAGCTGCGGGAAGCGCTCCACCTGATTGAGCATGACCGGCACTATAAGGCTGCTCAACTTATCCTGGTAGTAACTCTCCACAAACTCCTTTTGGTTGTCGTCTATTTCTTTTTCATTGATAATAAAGATGCTGCGCTTGCGCAATTGCTTGGTAATGTCCAGGTAAATGCGCTCGTATTCCGTCTGTTGGCTCAGTACCACCTCTTGTATTTTCTTCAGCAGGGCTTCGGGCTTGTAGCCACCGAGCAACTCTCGGGCTTGCTTGCCCAGCACCGTCATTCGGCGGATGGTGGCAAAACGCACACGGAAAAATTCGTCGAGATTGTTGGAGAAAATTCCTAGAAAACGCAGGCGCTCAATAAGAGGTTTCTCTTGGTCGTCGGCCTCTTGCAGCACTCTTCCATTAAAAAGGAGCCAACTATGCTCTCGGTCCAGAAATCGTTTGTCCATCACTTACATCCTGAGGTTAGGAAACTCATAGCCCAACAGCTGGGCGTTGTTGCGCGCTTCGCGCCAGCGGGGCACATCAAACTGCAAACATACCATACCTGAGGTTGGCACATGGCTCACACCCGATTTTGATACGGCATTTACATAATTGGTAATGGTGGGATTGTGCCCGAACACCATGGCTATCTTGTGGCGGTCGTCAATGCCGGTAACCACTTCGGTTATTTCGGCCACCGTGCTTAGGTATATCTTATCCCTTATTTGAATTTCAGAAAAAGGATAGCCCAATCTGCGAGCGAAGATGAGCGCCGTGTGCAGTGCTCTGGTAGCCGGACTGCTAAAAATGATGTCCGGCTTCACCTTTTCGTTGGCCAGATATTCCGCTACTGTCAGGGCATCTCTAATTCCCCGCCCTTTTAGCGGCCTATCCATGTCCTCCAGTTCCTGATACTTCCAACTACTCTTGGCATGTCGAATCAAATAGAGGGTTTTCATGCTATTGGTTTTTGGGTGTTACAACAATTCATTCGCCAGATTGGCCAACTCACTTCGCTCCCCTTTCTCTAGTCTTATGTGTGCAAACAGTTTATTTCCCTTCAGTCGGTCAATCAGGTAGCTGAGTCCATTACTCTGGGCGTCCAGGTATGGGGTGTCAATCTGGTGTATATCGCCGGTAAAAATGATTTTGGTGTTCTCTCCCGCTCTAGTGATAATGGTCTTCACTTCATGCGGTGTCAGGTTCTGAGCTTCGTCCACAATGAAAATGACATTGCTTAGGCTCCTTCCGCGAATGTAGGCCAACGGCGTCACAATGATTTTCTCGGTGTTCACCATATCGTCTATGCGCTTAAACTCTTTGTCCTGCTCGCTAAACTGGTTCTTGATGAACTTGAGATTGTCCCACAAAGGTTGCATGTAGGGATTTATCTTCGACTTAATGTCGCCCGGCAAGAAGCCTATGTCCTTGTTGCTCAATGGTACAATCGGTCTGGCCAAATAAATCTGCTTGAACTCTTGCCTCTGCTCCAGCGAAGCTGCCAAGGCCACCAATGTTTTACCGGTACCAGCCACACCTTGTAGCGAAACCAATTTCACTTCCGGTTGCAGTATGGCGTGAATGGCAAATGTTTGTTCCGCATTTCTGGGTTTCACACCGTATATCATTCGCTTCTCCACCCTATCGAACGTGTCTTCAAAAGGGTTGTAATACACCAGATTGCTGCTTTTCGCACCTTTCAGAATGTAGTACTGATTCGGGATGGGAGTCACATATTTCTTCAGTTTGTCCGCCGGCACCGAATGTGAAGTAAACGTCAGTTCAATGATGCTATCGGGCACACCTTCTACTGTAGCCTTTCCTGAATACAGGTTGTCTAGATCCTTGATTTTTCCTGTTTCGTAGTCCTCCGCCTTTAGTTGAAGGGCTTTGGCTTTTAGGCGTAGGTTCACGTCTTTGGTCACCAATATCACCTCTCGGCCACGCATCTCGTTGGTGAGGCTAATGGCGGCATTCAAGATTTTGTGGTCCATTTTCTTGCCCACATACACCTCGTCGGCATTGATGTGCGCATTCGAAGTGTTCATGATCACACGAAACTTGCCTTTCTTAGGTCCGTTCAGGTTTATCCAGTCTTGCAGGTCGTTGTGCTGTGCCGATAGCTCGTCCAAAAAGCGAATAAACTGACGCGCCTCATAGTTCTTGGTGTCGTTTCCTTTTTTGAACTCGTCCAGCTCTTCCAAAACCGTTATGGGAATGGCCACGTCGTGCTCGGCAAAGTTGAGTATCGACTTATGATCGTGGATGATTACCGAGGTGTCGAGTACGAAAATCTTCTTGTTTTTGCGTGCTATGGGTGCCATGTAGTTTTTTTTCTAAAGTGCGCCTTATCCGCACATATCAAGAGAAAATCTTGCTTTATTTTTCAACAAATTTTCAAGATTTTCACTCAGTGCAAGAATATGTTTTGGCGCAAACATTTACTTTACCCCTGTGTTAACCCAAAAAAAAATCTCTACATGGAACTCAACGAAAATCAAAAGAAAGAGATTACTGTGCAAATGGTGCCCGTGATGCTTGCATTAATAGGTTTGGCGGCACTTCTCATAGGCTCGGCGCTTTATGCTTTCTATAGCGGATGGCTATAAAAAAACCTCCCGGTGGTTGTCCGGAAGGTCTTCTTTGCTTCTGTGCAACATGCACAACTGTTAACCCTAAAAGTTAAGTGGTAAAAATGCAAATGCCCAGGGCGTAGGTCAATACGGTATTTCACGGAAATTATTTTCTTGCCAATAAAAAAGGCCCCTCAAAAACATAGTGAGGGGCCTTTTTAATTTAGACGATAAGGTTGATTACTTCTTGTCGTCTTTCACTTCTTCAAATTCCACGTCGGTTACGTCGTCAGCACCTGATGCGTTTCCGGTGGGCTCGCCTTGCGGGGCTTCGCCTCCTTCTTGCTGGGCTTTGTACATATCCTCTGAAGCGTTTTTCCAGGCTTCGTTTATGGTTTCCATAGCAGCATCTATCTGAGCTATGTCTTGCGACTGATGAGCGGTTTTCAACCCTTCCAAAGCGCTTTCGATTGCTGCTTTCTTCTCAGCCGGAATCTTATCGCCAAACTCCTTCAATTGCTTCTCGGTGGTAAAAATCATGCTGTCGGCAGCGTTTATCTTATCCACCTTCTCTTTGGCTTCTTTATCGGCCGCAGCATTGGCTTCGGCTTCGCGCTTCATCTTTTGGATTTCGTCTTGCGACAGTCCTGACGAAGCCTCAATGCGGATGCTTTGCTCTTTTCCGGTGGCTTTATCTTTGGCCGAAACGTGCAAAATTCCGTTGGCGTCAATATCAAAGGTCACTTCGATTTGGGGCACACCGCGCGGTGCCGGCGGAATGCTATCCAAATGGAAACGACCAATGGTCTTGTTGTCCTTGGCCATGGCGCGTTCGCCTTGCACAATGTGTATCTCTACTGAAGGCTGATTGTCGGCAGC
>CAZBBV010000205.1:0-4064 GCA_964490025.1 uncultured Cryomorphaceae bacterium
GGGCAGATAATTGGCCACCAGCGGCACCAGTGTAGGATAGCTGCCGTCGTCGTTCAGCAGGTCGAGTTTTACAAAAGCTTCTTTGTCCAGAAATGCCTCCGTGTCCACTATGCGATCGCCGCCAAATACCGTGCTTTTGGCGCCCGGGGCATAACGAATCATGTGTCCGTTCATGTGGTGCACCAGTTGGTTTCGGCCGGGCACAAACTCCGCCATGCGCACAAAGGTGTCGCGGTCTATCGCGTAGGGCGCTTTTATCATCAAGAAGTTGTCGCGGTTGTTGCCCTGCACAAGGTATGGCGGCACGGGAATGACCAAGTCGGGCTCGCCCAACATGCTTCCTTCCGTGAATTGCGGCATTGGCGGCATATCTTCCTTAGGGCCAAGCGGAGCGCCTTGCTTGTGCCAGCGGGCGAAGAGCACGATTTCCTCGTCGGTGAGGATTTTTTCGTCTAAAAAGTTGGTGTAATGGTGGTCGGCAGGCCATGGCGGCATGTAGCGCGTTTCGGTAACAAACTTCAGCATCTTGCTTCGTTTGGCCACATCCTCATAGGTGAGCAAGTCGAAAGGAGCAGGCGTACCGGGACGGTGGCAGGGCGAGCAGCTTTTGTGCACAATGGGCGCTATATCGTGTACCCAGGTAACGGGTTCGTCTTGCGGGAAGAGTCCGCATGCTGCAATAGTTGCGACTGCTAAAATGGCGATATGGCGCAGAATTTTTCTCATTGGATGAGGCAGCCCACGGGTTCTACTCTTTTGGTTTTCACTTGGGTTTCGTCCAAGATGCTTTGCACCGCATCACGAAGGTAAAAGGCGTTGACCACCTGCCGGTGTTTGCGCACGGTAACCGCCCAATTGTCGATTGCGCCTGAATAAACAAGCTTTTCATCCGGCCCAAAAACGAAAACTTCGGGCGTGACTTCGGCGCCCAGGCGTTTTGTGAAAAGCATCTGCGGATCGAGCACACATTCAAAAGGAATTTCGAAGTCGTACACATAGTTTTTCATTTCCTCTAGGGAATAGTCCTCACCAGGAAAAACGCCGATTACAGCAATATTCTCCTTTCTAAAAGTGCTGTCTATTTCACGAAAGCTGAGCGAATATTTTTGGCACAACGGGCAATCGGGGCTCAGGGCAATGAAGACGGTGGCTTTGCGGCTTTTCAGCATTTGAAAATCCACCATCTCTCCGTTCAAATTTTCAAGCGAATAAGAAAAAACCGAGGGCTGACGGTTGCAAGCTAGGAATGAAAGTAAGGCAAAAGTGAGGAATAGGGTCATGGTAATTGCCCATCCATTTCTTCTAAAGACTGCCGATATCCTTCTCATTTTGCCCTTATTCACGCATACATTCTGCTTCATGCTTGGGCAACGAAAATAAACTATGTGGCCCAAAACAAACAATGAACTTTGACAGCGAAAAAGCCATTAGCACACGAAAGGATAATCTTTAGATTTATCGACCATTTTAGGCAGCCCATGAGCAAAATTGGATACAAATCGGGTCTCTACCTCTACCTCATTCTCATCACAGGTTTGGTGTTTATGGGCTGGAATGCCCGCGAGGTGCTGATGATTTTGATTGTGGACATGCTCATTTCCGGCTTTTTTGCTTGCGGAAGAATCCTTTTTGCCGGTGTTTACGGCAAAGGCTGGCTGCTCAATATGCTTACCAATCTTTTCTCCGCGGGTTTTTATGCTACCATACACGCAACGGGGTGGTTTATTATGACCCTTTTCATTGTGCTGAATCTCGAGTCGGAATGGGGGGTGGTCGATTTTATGGCACTTAAACTCACCTATTTTGCCTTGCTTTTTGGCTATTCTATGGAGTTTGTATTTGGCTATGTGGCCAACGGAAAATTCAGGGAATCGAGGAAAACAGATGTGTTCTTTGGGGCTTTCGTCCGACTGGTACCTTATGCCGTATTGCTCACTTTTAGCGCAGTGCTTCCGCAATTTATCACGGGATTTAAGCAAAACAACACCATACTGGCTGCCTCTGTTATTGGCATGAAAGGCTTGCTGGACTATGCCTTCAGTCGCTTTGGTTCCATTTCGTTTAATAGCAATAGTGAAATTGATCGGCAATCGGAGCTGCGACCAATGGCAGAAAAGGCTACGAATGCAGGTATTCAAACACAATCTTCGCTTTCGAAGGACCCACCACAACGCTAATTTCTTCTTGGCTCAGCCCGCGCATTTTTTTAACTGATTTGAAGGTCTTCAAAAGTTTCGTGCTCAGCCCCTTCCCTATTCCGGGAATGGACTCCAACTCCGTGCCCACTGCGGCTTTTGAGCGCTTGCTACGGTGGTGCGTGATGCCGAAACGGTGGGCTTCGTTGCGCAGCTGTTGAATCACTTTCAATGTTTCCGAGCGTTTGTCCAGATACAACGGAACACTGTCTTCCGGGTAATAGATCTCTTCCAGCCGTTTAGCAATGCCAATGATGGAGATTTTACCGCGTAGGCCGAGTTTTTCCAAGCTTTTCACTGCCGAACTCAATTGCCCTTTTCCGCCGTCCACTACTATGAGCTGTGGCAAGGAGGCGCCTTCGTTCATCAATCGCGAATAGCGCCTTTCGATCACCTCTTCCATGCTGGCAAAGTCGTTTGGCCCTTCCACGGTTTTGATGTTAAAATGGCGGTACTCCTTTTTGGCCGGCTTGGCATTTTTGAATACTACACAAGCCGCCACCGGATGGCTGCCTTGTATGTTGCTGTTGTCGAAACACTCAATGTGTACGGGCGCTTCGGGCAAACGAAGGTCTTCCTGCATCTGCTTCATGATTCTGTTCACGTGCCGGTCCGGATCGGTGATTTGAAGCTGCTTCACCTGCTCCATGCGGAAGGCGCGTGCATTGCGTAGGCTCAAGTCTATCAATTCTTTCTTTTCGCCGCGCTGCGGAACGTGCAGCTTGGTGTCTTTCCACACTGTTTCTACGGCAATTGAGCTGTAGATTTCTTTGCTTCTTTCAGGGAAAATAGAGCCTATTTCCACCATTCCGAGGCGAAGTAGCTCCTCGTCACTCTCATCTAAGCGTTTGCGCAGCTCTATGTTGTAAGATTGAATGAGCGCGCCATCCACAATTTTCAAATAGTTCACAAATCCGCTTTGCACATCCGAATACACCGAGAAAACCTCTGCATCCTGGATGGTAGGGCTCACCACCGTGCTCCGCGCTTGGTATTTGTCCAGCAGGCCTAGCTTTTCTTTCACTTTTTGCGCTTGTTCAAAGGCCATTTCGTTGGCCATTCGCTGCATTTCCGTAACCAAATCCGCTCGAACGCCTTTCAGATTGCCCTTCACAATGCTGCGCACTAAGTCAATATTTCGCAAGTAATCGGCTTCGGTTTGTAAACCCTCGCATGGCCCCAGGCAATTGCCAATGTGGTACTCCAAACAGACCTTGAACTTTCCGGCTTCGATATTCGCTTTAGAAAGATGCAGCGAACAGGTGCGTATAGGGTACAGGTGCCTTATTAAATCAAGCATGTTTTTAAGCACTTTTCCTGACGCATACGGGCCAAAATACTCGCTACCGTCTTGTACCCTGTTTCGGGTAGAAAAAATGCGCGGAAAAGGCTCTTTCTTGATGCAGAGCCAGGGATAGGTTTTGTCGTCGCGCAGCAGGATGTTGTAGCGCGGCTGATGTTCCTTAATGAGGTTGTTTTCGAGCAACAGAGCATCCAGCTCTGTCTCCACCTCAATCACCCGAATATCCTCAATCTTGCCCACCATCACACGCACCTTAGCACTATCGTGGGTTTTGGTAAAATAGCTGCTCACGCGCTTTTTCAGGTCTTTGGCCTTGCCTACATACAGTATCTTTTCATGCTTGTCGAAATACTGATACACCCCCGGTTTCCCTGGAAGTGATTGTAGTATTTGCTTTATACGATCGGTAGCCATGGCGCTGTGCTGAAAGGGCTCTAAAGTAGCATGAAAAACAAAACCCCTTCAATCCGCTTTTGGCGAATCGAAGGGGTTCTTACATATTTACTTAAGTGCTTACTGCAAGCTAATCCTTTCGGTATGCGTGCCCTTGGCGGTGTGTATGCGCA
>CAZBBV010000206.1:0-4033 GCA_964490025.1 uncultured Cryomorphaceae bacterium
TGAAATGCCGGCGGCCAGCAGAATAAAAACCAATGACCGTAGCGCATCTGACTTCAAAAGAGCAATCCTGTCATCAACAATTGCATCTATCGGAAATCCACTCTTGCTAAGCTGATCGTCATATGATCCGGAAAAATCTCCAACTATTGAAGTTCCAAAGGCCCAAAAGAAAAGACAAATGGCTGCAAGACTACCTGCGGAATAATACAAGGCCTTTTTGAATTCGATTGCTTCAACCTTTCTTTCCAGCAAAGATTTAATGGCGAATCCCGCACCTACGATAGTGCTTATAATGGTAATGGAAAGCCACATGGAAGGAGCTCTGAATTTGTTAAACATGGGGAAGTTTTCGAAGAAGAACTTGCTAAGTGGTTCAAGGTTTTCGCCCCAAGCAAAAAATAACGCTATAAGTGAGCCGGAAAGCAAAACCCACTTAAACGGATCTTTGGAGATGAAAAACATAAGTAAAAACAAGAACAGAATAACCGCACCTAAATAGGTGGGCCCTGAAACAAATGGCTGACTCCCGTAATACATAGGCAGTCCTTTGGCATAATCAAGCGCTGATTTTTTCGAAATACCAAGTTTTGTAAGTGCTTCAACAGTATTGGAATTTTCTCCGGGACTATATCCCCCTGCATAAAGTCCTGGGATGAGCAAATTGGCACTCTCCAATTTCCCGTAACTCCAACGCATGGCATAGCCAAAACTAAGACCCTCATTTTCGCCTTGTTCGGATTGGGTAAGCTCCGATTTTCCCCTTCTAGTAGATTCTTCACTATAATCCCAAGTGGACATCAGTGTGGCTGCATTTGGCAGAAGTCCTAGAATTCCAAATCCTAATAATGCAATAGACGTTTTCAAGTATTGTGGCAGTTCCTTTCTTCTTAAGGATGCATATAGGAAATACACACTGGTAAAGGCGATTAGGAAAATGCTGTAGTAGGCAATCTGAAAATGGTTAGAGGCAATTAGAAGGCATAAGAAAATAGTAGTCAGTATTCCGCCTTTTAGCAGTTTTCCTTTGTATGCCAATACAATAGATGCCAATAATGGCGGTACATATGAAATTGTCCAAATTTTAGTGGCGTGCCATGCTTCAATGGATAGTAAAAGCCATGTGGAGAACCCAAATCCCAGGGCAAGAATTATTGAGGTGTAAATGCCAAAGCCAAACAGCAATGCAGCAAGATACATCCCCAACATAAGTCCAAAGTTCAAGTCAACATTGAAAGGAATGAAGCTTCTCAATTCATTCACTTTCCAAATCAGGTTGTTGGTTTTGGGGCCGCTAATGAGATAAGACGGCATGCCAGAAAAAACGCGACTGGTCCATAAGACTTCTTCGCCTTCCTTGGAATAGTCTTTAACCTCCTTCGAAGCCCCAATATAACTCATCCTATCATGGCTTTGAATCTCTTTTCCTTTGTATTCTGGCGAAAAGTATAAGCTACTGGCAATCAAAAAGATTGCTAGAGCAATGAGGTGTGGAACTGTGCTTTTCAGAAAATTGATGGTCATGTTCTTTATATAGAAATGGTGGATAAACGTAGGCAGCTCTTTAAGAAATCAAGTTCGAGTTGAGTAGCAAAAGTAAGTTTTTGTTTGAGCTAGAAGCTTTACCATTGAATTCTTAGCCGAGCTAATTAAGCCAAATGCTCTATCTCGACTCTTTATGGTTCATGCAGCGATTTAAGATTGTGTTTATTTACTTTTAGCCGAAATTTACCATCTGTGACCAGAGACTACTTTTCTCACCCCACAGCTATTATCGACGAGGGCTGTAGCATTGGTGCCGGAACCAAAATCTGGCATTTTTCTCACATCATGCCCGGTGCGGTGATTGGCGAGCAATGTAACCTTGGCCAAAATGTGGTGGTGATGCCGGAAGTGGTGCTAGGCCGGAATGTGAAGGTGCAGAATAATGTGTCCATCTACTCGGGTGTAGTCTGCGAGGACGACGTGTTTCTCGGGCCGAGCATGGTGTTCACCAACATCCTGAACCCGAGAAGTGCCGTGGTGCGCCGAGATCAGTATTTGAAAACCATTGTGCGAAAAGGAGCGAGCATAGGTGCCAATGCCACCATACTATGTGGAATCGAGATAGGCAGCTATGCGCTGATAGGCGCGGGAGCAGTAGTGACAAAGAGCGTTAAACCATACGCATTGGTAGTGGGCAACCCTTCGAAACAAATAGGCTGGGTGAGCGAATTCGGCCACACGCTTCGCTTCGATAAGGAAGGCATGGCTATTTGCCCTGAAAGTGGGCAGCAATACCGATTGTTGAACGACGAAGTAGAAAGAATAAGCTGATGGTAGGGGCAACAAACAAAGAGAAGATACACTTTGCAGTAGTGGGCGCAGGCCACATTGGCAAGCGCCACGTAGAAATGATCAAGTGCCATCCGGAGGCCGATTTGATAGCTATTTCCGATTTGTGCTCAAGAGAAGAGCTGGGTCTTGAGAAAGTGGAAGCGCACCTATACAATTCCCTGGAAGAAATGCTGGCCCAGCATCCTGAAATAGATGTGGTGTGCATAGCCACACCCAATGGATTGCACGCCAAACAAGCCTTGCAATGCTTGAGGCATGGCAAGCATGTGGTGGTAGAAAAACCCATGGCTCTGAGCACAGCGGATGCAGAAGAGATGATTTTTCAGTCTTTCCAGTCTTCGAAACATGTGTTTGTGGTGATGCAGAACCGCTACAGCCCGCCTTCAGTGTGGATAAAAGAGATGATCGAGAAAGGTATTCTTGGTCAGATATACATGGTGCAGATAAACTGCTACTGGAACCGCGACGAGCGCTACTACAATGGCAAAACCTGGCATGGGCGCAAGGATATGGATGGCGGTACCTTGTTCACACAATTCAGCCACTTCATTGACATCATGTACTGGCTCTTTGGCGACATCACCAACATTCAAGCGCGCTTTGCGGACTTTAACCACAAGCAACTCACCGACTTTGAAGACTCCGGAATGGTCACTTTCGACTTTGTGAAAGGCGGAATGGGCAGTTTGAATTATTCCACTTCGGTGGCTGAGAGAAACTTTGAAAGCAGCCTCACAGTTATAGCCGAACGCGGCACTGTGAAAATTGGCGGACAATACATGAATGAGGTGGAATACTGCCAAGTGCAGGGCTACGAGATGCCGGAATTGCCGCCTTCAAATCCGGCCAACAGCTACGGGCCTTACAAAGGCTCGGCCGCCAACCATGTGTATGTGATTGAAAATGTGGTGGACACGCTCCGCGGCCGCAGCAGTGCTAAAACCAACGCATTGGAGGGTCTGAAAGTGGTGGATATTATTGAAAGAATATATTCAAAGGTATAGTGTATTCAAATTGGAATCCTCAAACGTTAGAATCAATTAGTTAGTTGTGGGAATCATTCGGCGACAAGGCATTAAGAATACTTTGCTATCCTATATAGGTATTGGAATTGGATTTCTTAGTCTGGTCGTTGTTCAACCTCGTTTATTAGAATTAGAAGAGATTGGACTTACAAGGGTGCTTTTTTCCATTTCATTTCTCTTAAGCACAATGTTTGGTCTTGGTATAGGCAGCATTACCATCAGGTACTTTCCTAGATTTAAAGGTTCTTCAGCTAATCACTCCGGCTTTATTTTGCTGGTTTTTTTACTTCCATTAATTGGAGGAGTTTTTTTCAGTCTGATTTTTCTACTTTTTTCTGAGCAAATTATTTCACTTTACATTGATACCTCACCCCTTATTGCTCGGTACTACTATTGGGTTATTCCCTTTGCATTTGTCATATCATTATTTTCAAGTTTAAGCGGCTACAGTGCAGCACTCTTCAAAACCACTGTGCCAACCTTTTTGAACGATATTTTTAATAGGCTTGCATTCCTAGGTATCGTTGTTTTGTATTGGATGGGTTTGATTGGTTTAACCGCTCTCGTGGCCATGTATATTGGTATTTATCTAGTACAGCTCATTCTTTTACTATACTACATCAGTAAATCTGACGTCCTTTCTCTGCAATGGAATGAGAGTCTTTTTTCTTGGC
>CAZBBV010000207.1:0-4014 GCA_964490025.1 uncultured Cryomorphaceae bacterium
AGGCTGGAATTCCTCCAGATGTAGTAGATCATTCCGCGCTGTGCTTTTCCGGTATGTGGGCCTGCGCTGGTATGGCAGCGGAACTGCTGAATATCGGTGACTTTTTGCAGTGTTTCGGTGAATGTGATTGTATCATTTTTTGAAGGCTGAGGGTGGTTACCTCCCGCTTCTTTGGCGTCCTTGGTTTCCATGGTGTCTGTGTTTATTTCACAATTTTTTTTTCGCGTTACTTTTGTTACTTCTGTTTTCTTATTTCATAAAATATTATTTAACAATAGGTTATAAATATTTGTAACCGTTACAAGCTGGTTACAAAAGCTATTAGCGATTGTAACCGTGTAACTTTTATGCGCTTAGTTGATAGTAAGAAGCAGGGAGGTTTGTAACTTTTGTAACGGTGGTGTAACCGATGCGCTGGGATGGAAAGGGCTTTTTTAAGGCTTATTATTATCTTTTTTGAAAGGTTACAAAAGTTACAAAAGTTACGTTTTTTTGATTCGGGCAGAAAAGCAGTGTAAGAGGGCAAAAAATAAAAGTACGTTGGGAATAGTACTTTTATGTGTGCTAGGGCAAAGGATGTAACCTTTGTATCAGAAGGGAAGGTCTTCATTGTTGCTGTTTAGTTTGTGTAGATTCCAGGGCGCGGAAAACTCTTCCATTTCTTCTTCGGAAAGCCAATCGGCATAATGGAAGATGTAGGGCCGGGCGGTTTCGACTCTGTACTGGAGCATAGGTTGTTTGCCATCGATATCTGTTTCGACCTGGTCGGTGGTGGTGCGTCGGAAACTGATGGGGATTTTCACTTTTTGGACACCTGCGGGTTTCATTTTTTTTTTCTCCTGCAGGTAGTATTTGAGATCTTTCTCGTCGATTTTGTATTTACTGCGTTTGGGATCGTTGACAAATTCACAAATATGGGCTGCGGTCAATCGCAAAACGGGTTCTTTGTAGGTAAGGAAAAGGTCTTTGAGGAAATCTTCCACCACTGCATCGAGTCTATTGCGGGTTACTTCCACGATTTTGCGCATCTGTTCGGTAATGAAATACTCTGGCTTGAACCAAAGTCTGGAATCGTTAGGGTGGATGACTTTGCGGTTTCGTAGGAAATCCAGCCAATGCGGAATTTCTTCGAAGAGCTTTTTCTCCATGAAGGGATCTTCTTTGGTGAACTGCGGGACCTTGATAACAAACCAACGGGTTTCGCCGTCTTCGATTTTCATGAGGCGGTCGGCGTCGTTGGAGGCAATGAGTAATTTACCGTAATAGGGAAATTTTTTGATGTTGATACCTTTGTTTTCGAGGAATTGAGAATCGGCGGTGGCTAGTTGTTTTAGGCGTTCTTTTTCCTTTTTCTTATCCACTTCGAGGAAACCTTCGTCGATGGAAATGATGTATTTGGTGATGTAGTGGGCGTTGAATTTCATTTGGAAGCGTTCGTTGTCCAGGATCACGGCGTTGTTTTCGTAGATGGCTTGGAGCCATTTGAGGAAGGTGGATTTTCCGGTGCCATTTTCGGGAGATACCAAGCAAGGCACTGGGAGCATTTGCTTGGGCTTAGTGTATTGTAAGGTGAGATAGTCGAGCGCAACGGTGAACGTATCGCCTAGGGCGTGGGATTCATCGTAGGCTTGGGTTTCTTCGTTCCAAGTGAGATTGCCATCGCCACCGAAAAGGTGTTTGATAAACTTGATGGTGGTGGGAAATTGACCAGGAAGGACATCGTGCGTTAAGGGCGTGAAGATATTGAAGCAATCATAGTGGACACGTTTGTAGTCACCTGTCCAATTGGGTTCGGCACATAGACCGTCGTAGCGTGGCAGTTGGTCGATGAAGTCGGGAAAGCGTTTGTAGTCGCGCTGGATTTCGCCGATTTTGAAGGGGATAATGTCTTCTTCCAAAATGCCAAACTTGTTGGGGGTTTTGATGAGTTTCATCCAATCGGCACCGATGCGCATGAATTTTTCGGCGTCTTCGTGGCGGACGTAGGCGACGCGTTCGCCGTTCCATTCGTAGCGGCTATTGCGCCAGCGGAATTCACGGGCACCGATAAATTCTTTGTAGAGGTTGTAGAAGGATTCGACATCGCTAAGGCCAAAGTATTTGTAGAGGTCGCTTCGCTGACTGGTGATATTGAGGCCAGCAAAATAGCGGTGGGCGACGTCGTGCTTGCCAAGCTGTTCGATAATGTCTTTGGTTTTGGCAGGTCGGGCAATGAGAAGATCGTCGATGCCTTTTTCTGTTTCGGCGAATTCCTTTCGCATGTGGACGAAATAGGCACTTTTGAGTTCGATGGATTCGTCGTTGAGTAGGTTGTCGATGCTATCGCGGAAGTTTTTTACTGCTTTGTAAAACGAATGCGGACGGCGGTAAAGGTCTTTGTCTTTCTCGTATTTGAGGGTTAGTGTATCCGCGTCTGTTAGGTACACGACGGTTTTGACTTTTTTGGCGACGATTAACTCCTGGATATCTTCGTGCAAATACCTCCCGCTTATGTCTTCGTTGCTACCGTAAAAACCGTGAATGGAAGGAATGCCAATGATGTCGATTCCAACCATGTTGGCTTTAAAAGCTTTCTTTTCACCTTCTACAATATAGAGCGTGTCGATGGTGGATTCTTCATCCAGAAATTTTAGAATAATGCCAGGCGTAAAAAAGGGCAGGTGTGGTGAACCTTTGGCTTGGGAGTATTTTTGTGTTTCCTTTTTACCTTCTTTCTCATAGACATTTTCCCGCTGAAGGCGGATGCGGTTGTAGGGAATTTTGGATTTATCACCGCTTCGGGACCAGAAATATTGATGTCCGCGTGGATCTAGGTAGTTGATTTGAATACCGCGCGGATGGGCTTCGAAAAAGCGGTGTGTATGTTCAATTTCCGTTCGCTTACGACCACCGAAAACACCTTCGAACATGGGAGTTGTGATGGAATTGCTTTGATCGGTCAGGCCATATTCTTTCCAGAATTTAAGGAAGAATTCATTTTCGGGAGCTGGTTCGTTCATGCTGCATCGGGCAAAAAGTTGAGAAAAAGGGCGGGAGGTTTAGGCAGTAATCAGGATGAAAATCGTGATACTTGCTATGGCCAAGACCGCTGCAATAATGCAAGTGGCTACCACTTTGAGTAGCTCACTTGCTGGTTTTTTCCAATCTTTCATAGAAGGATGGATTAGGTATTTAAGATCTCGTTGATGCTGGTAGCATGCCGGATCCGGGCAATCAATTCGTGACCATGATGTATGGCGACGGCGCGGGTGCTTGGATAAACCGATACCTGGTATTTGGCAGTGTCGATACTGGCAACGATGATGTCGGCCAGCTGGGAGGCCGTGGCATCGGGGTATTTTCGGCAAATACCTTTGAGGGTAATGACGAGATCGACCCGTTCTTCGGTGTGATGTTCGCTGAGCATGAAGAGGCTATACATGACTGACCTCCTTTACTTGTTGGATGTTGAGGTTATTCACATAATCGCAATTGCCATCGGGCAACTCGCGGAGCCAACCGTTTACATGACAAGCGACGGATAGGCGCTTGTCTCGGTAGTTGCTGAATGATCGGGCGCTTTCGTAGCTTTTGGAGAAGTAGGTTACTTTCCAGTTTTGGGTTTTCTCTGTGCCATCTTTAGCGATATAGGTATGGGACAGGACGGCGTTGACAATCCAACCATTTCGGACTTGTACGGGTAGATTGCATTTGGTGACAACACCTTTGAGATGGGTAATGGCGAATTTACTATCCATGGCCGCCTCCTTTCCAGGTTGGTCTTAAAAGGGATAATTTCAAACCGCTAAGGTAGATGGGCTTTGTGAAATGGTTTAAATTTGAACGCTTAAACTGTTGATATGTTGTTGATAAGTTATTCATGAGTTCTAATGTTTTTAGGTAAAGATTGAGAAATATCTAAGTTAGGACATTTGGCGTACTGTTCATGGCAACGTACTTCCAGATCTCGGATGTTTTTTCGTTGCGCTTTGATTAGCTGTGGATTGCCAAGTGTTTTGATGTACTGGAGGATTT
>CAZBBV010000208.1:0-4013 GCA_964490025.1 uncultured Cryomorphaceae bacterium
CCGCCAACTCGTTTATCTGACCCATGCGCATGGCGATAGGCGCATTGGTAAGGACAAATTCAGCCCCTTCTTCGTGGGCGCGTTCTGCCACTTTCCAAGCAATTGACTTCGGATCGAGTGCTCCGAAAATGATTCCTTTCTTTCCTTTAAGTAGATTGTATGACATGATTTCTCGTTTAGGTTTGCTACGGGCAAATATAGCTTTTATGCCTTTCCAAGCAGTTCTTTCGCACTTCGAATGGAAGCCTCACTATCAGATTTTCCTGACAGCATTAGCGAAATTTCTTCTACTCTTTCATTCGGGCTCAATGGATAAATGCTGCTATAAGTATTTCCGTCTTTTTGAAACTTTCTCACTTTGAAATGCTGATCGCCCTGCGCGGCCACTTGAGGCAGATGGGTTATGCTGATCACTTGGGTGTTGCTGCCTATGTTCTTCAATATTGCGCCAACCTTTACCGCCACTTCACCGCTAATCCCCATGTCTATTTCGTCGAAAATCATGGTTTGAACCGTGCTGTTTGAGGCAAGTAATTCTTTGATTAGCAGCATCAATCTACTTAACTCCCCTCCTGAAGCTACTTTTGAGATGGACTCCGGCGTCCTGCCAGGGTTGGCTGAAAACAAGATGTCGATAACATCCTTGCCGTAATGGTGAAAATCGTTTGAATCCGTGATTTTAATCTGTATCAACATTTCTTTCAAACCCACGTCCACACCTTTTGAAGCTATCGCTTTCTCAAACGATTTGGCCGCTTCTTTCCTTATTGCAGAAATGGACTTCGACTGCAACGCCAAGCTTTCCCGTGTGCTCGAAATACTCTTTTTCAATTCCGTGCATTTCCATTCCAGCGCCTCACTATCCGAATTCTTTTGTCTCAGGTCTTCCAAAATCTTTATCAATTCTACCGACCCTTGCACCCTATGCTTGGCCTCAAGCTGGTGTAGGCGATCTAGTCTTGCGCTAATCACAGCTAGCCTTTCGGGGTCGTGATGAACCTTTTCTTGCATTCGCTCCACCTCGCGTAGTATGTCCCTCAATTCAACTTCACAGCTTGAAAGTCTGATGTGCAACTCTTCAAACTGGGTAGAAAAATTTTTGATTTTCGACAGACTTATGGAAATCTCGTGAAGCTGCGATAGTGTTGAAAGATTTTCGCCGTCCAAGCCTAATTGAACTTGCGCCAATGTTTCTGCAATGGCCTCTGAATGGCTTTGTAACTCAAATTCTTCTTGCAAGGAATGCTCCTCCTCTGCCACCAGGGCTGCATCTTCTAGTTCTTGCTGCAAGAAAGAATTGAAATCCTTCTCCTTTTGGATATCTGCTATCTGTTGCTCCGTTGCGCTTAGCGCTTGTTGCAGCGATCGAAAATGGCGTAAACCATTTCTGAAATCGACAAGCTCCATTTCTATTCCCGCATAACTGTCCAGTATTTCAAACTGAAAGTGTTCATTCTCCAACATCAGAATCTCGTGCTGACGGTGCAGGTCCACCAGTTTTCCGGTAATGGCGCGGAGCGATTCCAAGGTCACAGGGCTGTCATTTATAAAGGCCCTACCCCTAGCTCCGGGCAACAGCTCTCTGCGAATAATGGTTTGTTCGTCGTAATCAAGATCGAGCTCTTGGAAGGTGGCTTCGAGCGATTTCGGAACCAAAAAGCTTCCCTCCACAATGCATTTACTCTCCTGATCGCCAACCTTGCTATAATCTGCGCGCGCTCCGAGCAGAAGCTCTATAGCGCCGATTACAATAGATTTTCCAGCGCCGGTTTCGCCCGTAATGACATTCAGGCCTTTTGTGAAATGGGTTTCTAGCTCATCAATCAATGCGAAATTCTTGATGTATAGCCTGCTTATCATCTCTTTTACAAGTCGTTAATTGGAGGTGATCTTAGCCCATTGCTGCGAATTGGTAGGCGAAAGCTCTGTTAGTATGGTTACCAATTCTGCTCGGTCATTCACATTCGGATGCTTGAAAACATTGGCTATCTCGTCGGCTTTGGCATCAAAGAAAATGCGCAGCATAAACGAATTAGGCCTTTGTCTGTTCACCTCTCGTAGGCCACGAATGGCTTTCCCAATTTCCATTCTTCCCTGGGCGTCATCTTTGGTCATTACATCTAGTCCAAGGCGGTGGTAACCGTACATGGCTGTTCTAAATTGAACGAAATCGCGACCCAGTGCATTCTCTACCAGCCAATATCGGTTTCGGTTTCCGTCGAAAGCCTTCCAACCCACAGCCATTTGATCGCCTTGAGCGTTATTTACCACCGTTTGCGCCTTGAGCCAATATGCCTCTCCACCATTGGGTGCAAATGTGTCATGATCCATGGCGAGTATCACATATATATAATAGGCAATGATAGAGGTCAGATTGCTCTGATGGCTGTTGTCATTGTAGTCCAATTGCTGAAACTCCACATATTTAAAACGCACGTCGTCATCCTTGAAATTCAAAATGGTGGTTTTGTAGTTGCTGCCGTACACCGGCCTGCTACTTTGTATTTGAATGTTTCCTGAAAATTCGTCGGATGATACTTGCTGATTAATGGTGATCACCATGGTGCATTCAATACGCTCCTCAAGCGAGTAGTTTTCGTTGGTCCACTTTCGGTTGTTGATGAACTCAAACAGCTCTCTCTGTAGCGTTTCATACACCTGCCGGTTGGTGGTTTGGACCTCTCGGGATACCACTTGAACACGGCAATTAAGCTCTTGCCCAACAAGAGATTGGCCAATAAATAGAAGAAAAAGGATAGAAATCAATCGACTCATTTCATCAATTTTGTTTGAATGTGGTCCAAAATAAAAGAGGCAATTTCGGACTTGGGTAATAACTCGCTTTCAAAAAAGTTATTCTCTCCAATCACAAAGTAAACCTTATTTGTGTCTCCTCCGAAACCTGCTCCCGCATCTTTCGGAGTGTTCAATATTATAGCATCTGCTTTCTTTGCGATCAGTTTTTTCAAGGCATTTTCCATCTGGTTTTCAGTCTCCAGCGCGAAACCCACCAATACCTGTCCCGATTTCTTTCTTTGTCCAAATGTGGCAAGTATATCGGGGTTTTTGACCAACTTTATGCTGAGCGATTGCTCCGTCTTTTTTATTTTTTCAGTCTGCGCGCTCTCCGGTCGATAATCCGCCACGGCGGCGCTCATAATGGCGATATCGTAATCCATGTGCTCACTACACATTTCAAGCATTTCCTCCGCCGATTGAACATCAATTCTTCGAATGTCCTTTTGATGAGAGGTAATACTTACCGGACCGGTAACCAAAACGACTGATGCTCCCAAACGAGCAGCTTCGTCTGCCACGGCAAATCCCATCTTTCCACTGCTGCGGTTGCCAACAAATCGCACCGGATCTATCGCCTCGAAGGTAGGACCTGCGGTGATCAGTACTTTCTTTCCAATAAGCGGCGCTTTGCTGCGTAAATCAACTTCCAAGAATCTTGCTATTTCTTCCGGCTCGGCCATGCGTCCCTCTCCCACAAGGCCGCTTGCCAATTCGCCAAAAGTGGAAGGAATAATGGTGTTTCCAATTTCCTTCAATCGCCCAAGGTTTTCCATCGTCGACGGATGCTTGTACATATCCAAATCCATAGCGGGCGCTACATACACAGGGCATTTGGCCGAAAGGTAAGCAGCTAATAGTAAGTTGTCGGCAGTGCCGTTCACCATTTTAGAGATGGTATTGGCAGTGGCGGGAGCGATTACAAAATAATCTGCCCACAGACCCAGCTCCACATGGTTGTTCCAAAGCTCATTTTCCGATTCCTTAGCATAGAACTCGCTGTGAACCGGATGCTTGGAAAGTGTGGAAAGCGTAAGAGGTGTCACAAAATCTTTAGAGGCCGGAGTCATGATTACTCTGACTTCGGCCCCTTTCTTTATAAATTCTCTTACTAGAAATGCACTTTTGTAGGCGGCAATGCTGGCGGAAATGCCCAACAGTATCTTCTTTCCTTCCAGCATGGCAATGTCCTTTTTTAGGACTCCTTCTCTTCTACC
>CAZBBV010000209.1:0-4013 GCA_964490025.1 uncultured Cryomorphaceae bacterium
GGAAGCCTTACCGACCCTGAGAAACGGGCGCGCATTTCAGCCGTGTACAACATATTCGCTTTCATGCTCATGATTGTGTTCATAGGCATACTGCCGCGCCTTACCGACAGCCTGCATCCGGGCAATGGCGGCAATCCCGCCTTTAGTCAGTACGATCTGGACTCAGGCATGCGACTGGTGTTTTACCCGGCTATGCTGGGATGGATACTTTGCGGCGTTTGGATTTGGAACCTTTTGACGCGCTACCGAGCACTGAAAGCAACAACAGAAAACTAAGCCTCATGAAAAAATTGAATTCACTTATAGCCTTCATTCTTTTGTCCACCATAAGTCAGGCTCAGAACAGCATTGAGATGGCCGACACCATGCGCAGCGAAGGAAAAATTTATGTCGTACTTGCCGTGGTCCTAATCATTTTGTTCGGTCTGCTGTTTTACCTCACACGATTGGACAAGAAAATCGGGCAATTGGAAAAGGAAATGAAGAAATGAAAAAAACACACATTATACTTTTGGCCATCATTATGGTAGGCATTGGCGCCATCATTTCCACCATTGGAGATGCCAGTACCTACGCCTCTTTTGATATGGCAAAAAACAAGGAAGGCAAGCAGTTGACGGTAATTGGATATCTGGACACAGCCGCCGAGATGAACTACCAGCCGGAGATCAACCAGTTTAGTTTCACAGCCATTGACAAAGACGGGGAGAAATCGCTGGTGGTGTACAACCAGCCCAAGCCTCAAGACTTCGAGCGTTCTGAAGAAATAACCATGAAAGGTTACTACAAAAATGACCGCTTTGTAGCTGAAGAAATATTGATGAAATGCCCCTCGAAATACAACGAGAGCAACGAACTGGACAACCTGTATAACGAGGAGCAATAAACCATGACCTACATCAACGAACACCTTCTGCCCGGACAGATTGGCCAATTCTTTATCGTTACGGCTTTTGTTTTTGCCCTGCTTTCCAGCTTTTCTTTTTTACTGGCGGCCATCAACAAAAAACCTGAGTGGAGCCGCCTAGGTGTGGTTTCTTTCTGGATTCACAGCGCAGCAGTGATGGGTATTTTTGGCAGCCTCTATTGGATCATTTTCAATCAGTATTTCGAATACCAATACGTGTGGCAGCACAGCGCCAAAGGCATGCCTTATTATTACCTTATTTCTTGCTTGTGGGAAGGTCAGGAAGGCAGTTTCATGTTGTGGATATTTTGGCAAGTGGCCATTGGGCTCATCTTTATGCACAGCCTAAAGAACATGCGCAACGGCTCCATGGCAGTGTACGCCTCTGTTCAGGTGTTTCTTACCTCCATGCTTTTGGGTATCTATGTATTCGGGCAAAAAATTGGCAGCACGCCTTTCATCCTCATCCGCGAATTGCCTGAATACATCAATCTTCCATTCACACGAATGGAGAACTACCTCACACTGGAGCAATTCCAAGACGGAAGAGGCTTAAACCCTTTGCTACAAAACTATTGGATGGTGATCCACCCTCCCACTTTATTCCTTGGTTTCGCTGCGGTTCTTCCGCCTTTTGCACTGGCTATTGCAGGTTTGTTTAAGCGCGATTTTACCTCATGGATACGCACGGCCATTCCTTGGACCTTCTTTGGGGTAATGGTGCTGGGCACCGGTATATTGATGGGTGGTGCATGGGCCTACGAGGCGCTGAGCTTCGGCGGCTTTTGGGCTTGGGACCCAGTGGAAAATGCCATTTTGGTGCCTTGGCTAACGCTAGTAGCCGCTGCCCACGTGATGATGATCGAGAAAAACCGTGGTGGCACATTGATGTCCGTTTACTTACTCACCTTCATTACGTTCGGGCTAATACTCTACAGCACTTTTCTTACCCGAAGCGGTGTGCTTGGCGATAGTAGCGTACACTCGTTCGTCGACCTTGGCATGAATGGCCAATTGCTGATCTACTTGTTGTTCTATGTAATTGGAAGCCTGGTTCTATTATTTATTCGCCGAAAGGAATTCCCTCGTGTGAATGAAGACGAAAAGCTGTGGAGCCGCGAGTTTTGGATGTTTATCGGAGCGTTAGTGCTCACCGTTAGCAGCTTCCAGATCACGTTTTCCACCTCCATTCCGGTTATGAATGCTTTGGGTGTGGTAGAACTAATCAATCCATTCCGCTCGCTACTAGGCATGGAAGCCCTTACCAGCCTGGCCCCGCCTATCGATCCGGTTTCGCACTACAATGCCTGGCAAATGCCCTTTGCCGTGCTAATCTCACTGCTGATTGCCTTCACGCAGTATTTGAAATACCGAAACACCGATTTCAAGAAGTTTTTAAGAAAAATTAGCCGTTCTATCATCCTTTCAGTAGCGCTTTCAGCCCTACTCGCCATCATTTTCGAAATGACGCAATGGATGTACCTAGTGTTGCTGTTCACATCCACTTTTGCCATTGTGGCGAATACCGACTATTGGTTGGCTGTGCTGAAAGGCAAATTAGGCATATCCGGCTCGTCCATTGCCCACATTGGATTTGGTTTCATACTGTTGGGTTCGTTGGTTTCGAATGCACAAAAAGAAGTGATCAGTAAAAACGACACCTACATAGCCAAAGATTTTCCTTCGAATGAAAACATCTTGCTGGAAATTGGTGACACCGTGAAAATGGGCGACTACCAGGTGAGCTGGAGCAAAGAGGAACTGGAAGGTATCAACCGCATTTTCTACGTGGACTACTACAAGGCCAATCGCGAAGGCGTTGTTGAAAAGGCATTTACCCTTACCCCATACATTCAGTTGAATGAAAAAATGGGCAATGTGGCCGAGCCATCCACCAAGCATTTTGTTACCAAAGACATTTTTACGCACATCACCTATGCCGAGCCCTTCGAAGTGCGCGAGCAGAAGAAAAATGAAGGCTTTGGCCGCGAGGCAAATGTGGACTTCAAGAAAGGCGATACCGCCATCTACAACCAGCACTTTGTACTACTCGATAGCCTGGTGATTGACCAGGAACGTACGGTGTATGAGAATAATGAGCCCGTAGTACTAGCGGTGGCGGCTCATATTACCATGATCAATGTGTTGGGCGAAAGATTTACGCTCGTTCCCATTTACATCATTCGCGGTAATACACCCGAACATGTAGATGCCATAAACGAGGAAACAGGGATTAAACTTCGATTTGAAAAGATCGACACCGAATCGGGCATTGTGAGCCTGAAGGCTTTTACCGACATCAGCCAGGAGAAGGATTTTATCGTAATGAAGGCCATCATTTTCCCATATATCAACCTGCTTTGGTTAGGCTGCATCATTATGGTAATAGGCACGGTGATCGCGCTTATTCAGCGCATTAGGCTAAGAAGTTAATATGCAAGCGGGGGTAAACATAAGCCTGATTGGCACCGGCAAAGTGGCCGTGCACCTCGCTCCTGCCCTTCAGCAAGCCGGACACCAGGTGCTACAAGTAATCGGGAGAAATGAAGCAACGGCGAAAGCCATTGCCCAAAGCTGTGGTGCCACTTGGAGCTCCGATTTTTCATCCCTTTCACCTCAAGCGCAGTTGGTAATATTTGCGGTTTCCGATTCGGCAATTGCCGAAATTGCTGAGAAACTGCCAAATGGAGACTTTGTAGTAGCGCACGTTAGCGGCGCCACGCCCATAGCCGCGCTATCACGCTTTACGAACCACGGCGTACTTTATTTTCTCCAGTCGTTTGTGCCGCACAAAAAGCCCGATTTTACGCAGATGCCGGTGCTCATAAACGGATCGAATGAAGCTTCCCTTTCTCTTATTCGCACTGTGGCTGAAAGTCTTTCAGAAAAAGTTAGCCCTGTAAGCGACCACCAACGCGAGGCGGTGCATGTAGCTGCAGTGTTTGCCAACAATTTCTCCAACCACATGCTCACATTGGCCGAAGACATTCTGCGCGAAAACAACATGAACCTAGATGTGCTAAAGCCATTGATTTTTGAAAGCACGGAAAGACTTAGCGTGGCCAATCCCTCCGATATTCAAACAGGACCTGCCATTCGTGGGGAT
>CAZBBV010000210.1:0-4005 GCA_964490025.1 uncultured Cryomorphaceae bacterium
TTTCGCAGGGCTGAGCGCTGCATGTCACTTGGCTAAGCGTGGCTTTGGCGTCACCGTTTTAGAAAAGAACAGTACGCCGGGTGGCAGGGCTCGCAAGTTTCACACGGATGGGTTCATGTTCGATATGGGCCCCAGCTGGTACTGGATGCCGGACGTTTTTGAAAGCTTTTTTGCCCATTTTGGTAAAAAACCAAGCGACTACTACGACTTGGTAAGGCTCGACCCTTCTTATCGCGTGTATTTCGGAAAGGACAATCATTTGGACATGAGCGCCAACTTTGATGAGATGGTGCAGATGTTCGAGCGAATTGAGCCGGGAAGCGGTCAAAAGCTCATCAAGTTTATGGACGAGGCGCACTACAAGTATGAAGTAGGCATCAACGACCTGGTGCACAAACCGGGCAGAAGCATTCTCGAACTGGCAGATATGCGCATTGCCAAAGGCATGTTCAACCTGCATCTGTTAAGTTCCATGAAAAGTTACGTGCGCAAATATTTCAAAGATGAGCGCTTGATTCAGTTGATGGAATTTCCGGTACTCTTTCTAGGTGCTATGCCCAAGGACACGCCTGCTTTGTACAGCTTGATGAACTATGCTGATATCGGACTGGGCACATGGTATCCTATGGGGGGCATGAATAAGATTGTAGAGGGTATGGTGAAGGTGGCGGAGGAGTTGGGGGTGGAGATTGTCACCGACGCGGAAGTGGAGCGCATTGTTATTGAGCAAAAGCGCGTGAAGGAAGTGGTAACCAAAGTCGGGCGAATCTTTAAGGCAGATGTGCTGATAGGTGGCGCCGATTATCACCATGTGGAGCAGCAATTGCTTCCTGTTGAAGCGCGGAAATACAGCCCGAAATATTGGGATAGCCGAAAGTTGGCGCCCGGTTCGCTCATTTATTATGTTGGCGTAAACAAGAAATTGAGTGGCCTTTTGCACCACAATCTCTTTTTTGATGAATCGCTGGACGTACATGCCGTTGAGATTTACGAAAAACCCAAATGGCCCACAAAGCCCTTGTTCTATGTGTGCTGTACCAGCAAAACCGATCCTGAGGCTGCGCCCGAAGGCATGGAGAATCTGTTCATACTTATACCCACAGCTACCGACCTGCCCGAAGACGAAGGCGTTCGTGAGCATTACTTCAAAGTGGTAATGGATAGAATGGAAGCGCTGACCGGACAAAGCATTCGCGAGCACGTGGTGTACAATCGCTCCTACGCTCACCACGAGTTCAAAGAAGACTATCACTCCTTCAAAGGCAATGCCTATGGTCTGGCCAACACGCTTTCTCAAACGGCGAATTTGAAACCTTCTCTAAAAAACAACAAATTGAACAACCTTTATTTCACCGGCCAACTTACCACACCCGGCCCAGGTGTTCCGCCTGCATTGATAAGTGGCGAAGTGGTGGCCAAAGAAATAGCAAAAGATCACGCATAATGTCACAGCAATTGTATCATCAGGTTTGCCGAAAGGCCAGCAAAATGGTCACGCAATCGTATAGCACGAGTTTTTCCATGGGCATCCGCTTGCTGCACAAAGATTTGCGTGAGCCTATCTATTCCATTTACGGATTTGTTCGCTTTGCGGACGAAATTGTGGACACATTCCATGAGCATCCCAAACGCGAATTGCTGGAGCGATTCAAGAAGGACACCTACACAGCCATAGAGGAAGGAATCAGTCTGAATCCTATCCTCCACAGCTTTCAAGAAGTGGTGAATAAGTACAATATAGAGCGGGAAGTTATCGAAACTTTTCTTCGAAGCATGGAGCTTGACTTGGACAGAAACGAATACGACCAAGCGGGCTACGAAGACTATATTTTGGGATCGGCAGAAGTCGTGGGATTGATGTGCTTGAGCGTGTTTTGTGGAGGCGATAGCGCCCAATATGAATCGTTAAAACCTGCTGCCATGAAATTGGGCAGCGCATTTCAGAAAGTGAACTTCCTACGCGATTTGAAAGCCGACTATCATCATTTGGGACGAACGTACTTTCCGGGTGTTGATCTCAACTATTTTGATGCTGAAACCAAGCGCTCGATAGAAAAAGATATTCAAGACGACTTTGACCAAGCCTTTGAAGGAATCAAGCGGCTGCCGGCCACCTCCAAATATGGCGTTTATCTGGCCTATGTGTATTACACCTCCCTTTTCAACAAAATAAAAAGAACACCACCACAGGTAATTTTGAACGAAAGAGTGCGAATTCCGAACAAACAGAAGTATGCCTTGTTGGTAGGTTCGTATGTGCGCTACAGAATGAACATGGTATAAGAATGAATTGTAATCAGGTCATATTAGTCGATTCGGAAGACCGCCCCATTGGTGTGATGGAAAAGCTGGAGGCCCATGAAAAAGGAATTCTACACCGTGCTTTCTCGGTGTTTTTGGTCAATAACCAAAACAAGATTTTGCTTCAACGAAGGGCTTTGAGCAAATATCACTCGCCGGGATTGTGGACGAACTCTGTGTGTAGCCACCAATGTGAGGGCGAAAGCAACGAAGAGGCTGCCGCTCGCCGCTTGAACGAAGAACTGGGCATTGAGCAGGCGCCCGAACTGACCGATCTATTCACCTTTCAGTACCACGCCCAATTCGACAACGGTCTTCAGGAACACGAATTTGACCATGTTCTTTTCGGAAAATACAACGGGTATCTGTTGCCCAATCCAGAGGAAGTAGCCGAAATAAAGTGGATAGATGCTGATGAAATAACCGAATGGTTAGAGCGCTCGCCGGACGATTTCACGGTATGGTTTCAACTCATTTTTGAGCGCTTTCGAGCAGCCATTCAACAAAGGGCTACCGCAAGCTCAGTATAAAAGCCAATAGAATGAAAGTAACTGTCACCCGTAAAGCCCATTTCAATGCGGCGCACCGCTTGTTCAATCCTGCTTGGACTTTTGAAAAAAATGAAGCGGTGTTTGGGAAATGCAACAACCCCAAGTTTCATGGCCACAACTACGAGCTTTTGGTGGCAGTGAAAGGCGAAATAGACCCTGAAACGGGCTATGTGGTGGATACTAAGTGGCTGAAAGAGTTAATAAAAGAAGAAATAGAAGACGCTTTCGACCACAAGAATTTGAATGAAGAAGTAGAAGAATTCAAAGAACTAAACCCTACTGCTGAGCACATTGCGGTGGTGATTTGGAACAAACTAAGAGGCAAGTTGGATAGAAAATTAGACTTAAAAGTAACACTGTATGAAACTGAACGGAACTTTGTCGAGTATGACGGTGAATAGCATTTCCGCAATAAAAGCGAATGGAGTAGAGCTGATACAAAGCGATCTGCATGACCAGGTGGGCGACAACCATGTGGGCACCTCGCTGGATACGCCCATGCGTGCAGGGGCATTCGACCTGACAGATGATGAAAAGATTGTAGAAATAGCGCATCATTTTGGGAAAATAATGGACGTACTAGGCTTGGATCGGAATGATGATAGCCTCAAAGGCACACCCTTGCGCGTAGCCAAGATGTATGTGAAAGAAATTTTCCAAGGATTGAATCCGGACAACCTGCCTGACATCAAGCTCTTCGAGAACAAATACCAATACAAGGAAATGTTGGTGGAGCGCAACATTACGCTCCATTCATATTGCGAGCACCATTTTGTACCCATCTTAGGAAAGGCGCATGTGGCCTATATTTCGTCAGGTAATGTGATCGGGCTCTCAAAAATTAACCGCATTGTGCGCCATTTTGCCAAAAGACCTCAGGTGCAAGAGCGCTTAACAGAGCAAATAGCTGCCGAATTAAAGCGTGTGTTGAAAACTGAAGATGTGGCGGTGGTGATAGATGCCGAGCACATGTGTGTGAGCACCCGAGGAATTGAAGATACCGGCAGTAGCACAGCCACTGCGCATTATGGTGGCCGCTTTCAGGATGAAAAAGTGAAAATGGAGTTTCTTTCATTTATTCAATAAAACATGGGCAGCTACGCAATAATTGGTGGGAGCAAAGGCATTGGCCGGCAGATGGTAGAGCAACTTG
>CAZBBV010000211.1:0-3961 GCA_964490025.1 uncultured Cryomorphaceae bacterium
CGCAGCTCGACCCGCATGTAAGGACCTTCTATCACGACAACTTTTGGAAAAGCATCAAGCTGGACGAGGTGGCTGCTAACGGCAGCCCGGCGCTGGCGCAAAAAATATTCGACACAGCGGTAAATGTGGGCACCAAACCCGCCATTCAGTGGCTGCAACGCGCACTAAACCTGTGCAACCGCAACGAGCAGGACTATGCGAATCTGGACGACGACGGAAAGATAGGAGCCAAGACACTGGAAGCCTTATCGAAAGCTCGGATAAACTCCATTTACATCACGTTCAATCTACTTCAAGGCGAGCATTACATGAACATTTGCCGCAACAATCCGAGTCAGAAAAAATTCTTCAACGGATGGCTCAACCGAATTTCCCTTTCGCCTCCCGTCGCAAGCCCCACAGCACCTGTGGCCGACGCGCGAAACAGGGCCCGCGACCACCGCAACGAACCCAACGACTAAGTACTTATGAACTACGGGTTTCATCCTGCCAATCTCACCTTCCGCTTCATTATTGAAGTATGGGCCTTGCTGCTCTACGTCCAGATGGGCTACTACAGCGGCGCCGGTATTTGGCGTTATGTTTTGGCTGTTCTTTTCCCCATCATCATGGCTACCGCGTGGGGCATATTCAATGTTCCAAAAGACAGAAGTCGCAGCGGAAAAGCGGTAATAAGGGTAAACGGATTGCAGCGCCTCATACTTGAGCTTATCCTGCTGTTCTCGCCCTGCCTTTTTGTGCTCTTCAGGGGAAGCTACGCCACAGCTGCACTCTTTTTCCTAGCCGTTGGGGTGCATTATTTCCTGTCAATGGATAGGATAAAATGGCTCCTTGCGCAGCGCGGCTAATCTCTATGCGCGATAGATGGCCGCATTGATGTTCATGCCCGCACCCACTGAAGCGAAAATGACAATGTCATTGGTTTCAATGCTGTGGCCTTCCATTTTTCCTTGCAAAATAAGGTCATATAAAGTGGGAATGGTGGCCACCGAACTGTTGCCCAACCACGAAATGGTCATGGGCATTACGGTTTCAGGAATTTCTGAAATGCCGAACAGCTCATAAAAGCGGCGGAGTATTTCGTCGTCCATCTTGCCATTGGCTTGATGAATGAGCACTTTCTTCACTTCTTTGATGTCAATTCCCGTTTTGTCCAAGCAAGCCTTCATGGCCATGGGCACTGTTTCAAGGGCGTATTGATACAGCCTCCTTCCGTTCATTTTCAAATAGATTTCCTCTTGGTCGTTCGGGTCGGGTTGGAATGATTTTCCCATTCTCAGCATTTGAGAATACACCAAAGTGTCCGAACGAGTGGCATGAGCCAAAACACCTGTGGGTGTTGAGTTTTCTCTTCCTTCCAAAATCACAGCCCCAGCTCCGTCGGAGTAGAGCATGCTGTCACGATCGTGCGGATCGGACACGCGAGAAAGTGTTTCTGCACCAATTATCAAGGCCCTTTTGGCATCACCCGAACGGATAAAATAATCGGCCTGAATGAAGCCTTGCAACCAACCCGGGCAGCCGAAAGCAATGTCGTAGGCCACCGTATTGGGATTTACAATGCCCAACTTATGCTTTACACGTGCGGCCAACGAAGGCACCATGTCCAGTCGGGTGTTTCCATTGCTGATGTCGCCAAAATTGTGCGCTACAATGATGTAGTCCAAACTTTCGCTATCAATGCCTGAAGACTTTATCGCCCTAACCGAAGCCAAAAAAGCCATTTCGGAGGTACTCATGTCCTGATCGGAATAGCGGCGCTCTTCAATGGTGGTAATGGCCTTAAAGGTGCTTATGATTTCCTCATTCGTTTTGTCGAAGGGCTTCCCATTGCTGTCTCTGAAATCGCTTCGAAGAAAATCTTCATTGGCTACTCGGTTTTCAGGAATAAAGCTTCCCGCTCCTACTATCACACTGTATATTCTGCTGGCCATTGCTGTCTGCTTTAGTGCTCTTCGCCCCGAAGTACGGAATCGTACGCTCCGGTTTTACGAATGGATTTTCCCAAACGGGAAAATTTCCAAGCAAAGATACCCCATCCCCTGCCAATAATCTCGAAAAAGTGGGAAATAGCTAAAGAATTGCCCGATAGCTGTCCTATATTCACCCCCGTGAAAGAGAATCCCGCTTTACCAAAAGCTTTTGAAGAACGGATGAGGGCGCTGTTTCCGAACGCGGAAAAAGTGCTGAACGGGCTGGAAGGAACAGCGGATGTATCCATTCGCACACATCCGCGCAAGCTCAATACCTCAATAAATTTAGAACCAGTGCCATGGAGTTCGGGGGCCTACTATCTGCCCGAAAGGCCCATGTTTGCTGCCGATCCGTGGTGGCACGCCGGCGCCTACTATGTGCAGGAAGCGGGAAGCATGCTGCTGGAAAAAGCTTTTTTACAATGTGTGGAAGGTATTGAACAACCCGCGGTCCTCGACCTGTGCGCCGCTCCGGGCGGAAAAAGTACGCACATTCTGAGCCTCATGAATGGCAAAGGCGCGCTGGTGAGCAACGAAACTATCCGTTCTCGTATAGCACCATTGCGCGAAAATCTGCTGCGCTGGGGCTATGCCAACATAATATTGACCGGCAGCGACCCAAAAGAATTTTCGAAACTTTCTGAGTTGTTTGACGTGGTGGTGGTAGATGCCCCATGCTCCGGCGAGGGCCTTTTTCGCCGCGAGCCTCAGGCACGAAATGAATGGAGCACCGACAATGCCGCCATGTGCGCCTTGCGTCAGCAACGCATTTTGGAAGATGTGTGGCCCTGCCTGAAAAGCGGCGGCTACCTTATTTACAGTACCTGCACCTTCAATCCGGCGGAGAACGACGAAAACATCCGCCTGCTGTTGGAAAAGGAAGAAGCCGAATGGATTCCGCTTGCAGCGGAGGGCATTCCGCAAATGGAATACGGCCTGCAAGCCGCGCCGGGCCTCACGCGCAGCGAAGGATTTTATCTGGCGGTGCTTCTAAAAACCGGCAATCCGAAATCCACGCATCACAAAAACCGAAAAGAGAAAATGATGCCGAGTAAGCATGTGCATGAAACGGCGAGCACTATGCTCAGCGCCGAATGGCAACACTTGAGGCAGCACAACGGACTTTGGTCGTTTGCCAATGCCGAAACCTGGCAATTGTTGGAAAGGTTGGAGAAAATCTATATCGCCCAGGCGGGCTTTCCGCTGGGCGAAGAAAAAGGCAAAGACTTGCTGCTTTCGGAGTTTGCCCCTTTCAGTGTAGACCTTAAGCTGAACAACCAAACAGAACTGCCACTTGACGACGCCTGGCGCTACCTGCGCAAAGAAACGCAGCTACAAACCCACACCGAGAAAGGAAATGGCGTGTTTAGCTTTCAAGGTGTTAACATAGGCGCCTATAAAAACATTGGCAATCGGCTGAACAACAACTTCCCGAAGGAGTGGCGCCTGCGTGCGGAAATGAACGAATTGAACGCCAAGCGGTTTTTACTGGCAGAATACCTGAAGAAATGAAAACATACCCCAAAGACAAAACGGACGAGCAATGGCGCAGCGAACTGAGTGCGGAGGAATACCGCGTGTTGCGCAAGCAAGGCACCGAAATGCCCTTTAGCGGGCAATACAACATGCACTTCGATAACGGCACATACCACTGCCGAGGCTGTGGCACGCCCCTATTCCGCTCCGATAGCAAATTCGACGGGCACTGTGGCTGGCCAAGCTTTGATGCCGAGATAGCCAAAGGCATTATTGAAGAGCGCAGGGACTACAGCCACGGTATGATAAGGGTGGAGATAGTGTGCAGCCAGTGCGACGGCCACCTGGGCCACGTGTTTAACGACGGCCCTACCGAGAGCGGATTGCGCTACTGTGTGAATAGTGCTTCTATTGGTTTTAGAAAAGAAGAATAGTGTCGTAATATTCTTTCCGACGTTGATTGGTGTTTCGAAGCAACCACGCACGCAGATTTTTTTCGGAAAGCGTTTATT
>CAZBBV010000212.1:0-3947 GCA_964490025.1 uncultured Cryomorphaceae bacterium
GGCCGCTATTTTTCGCCATCCGAATTTCAACGTCAGTATTCCCGGTCTATATTTTTGCGGAGGTAGCGTGCATCCAGGTGGTGGTATTCCGCTATGCCTGAACAGTGCCCGAATAGTAGCCGAAGAAGTAAAACGAAAGCAAGCATGAACGTGGAGTTGATTAGAAAATATGGCCTTTTGGTACTGGCCATTTTGTATGCTGTTGGCATAGCCGGACTCAGTTCACCTTATGCCAACTTGTTCCTGGCCTTAACGCCATTTCATTTGCTCATTTCATTGGCAGTTCTGCTAGCCGTTCATCCATCTTGGACATTAAAAGAAATCGTGATCATGCTCATGGTGGCTGTTTTAGGTTTTCTGGTAGAAGTTCTCGGCGTAAATACCGGCTTTCCTTTTGGCAGCTACCACTACGGCGAGGCTTTAGGAACTAAAATTTGGAATACACCCTTACTCATTGGTGCCAATTGGCTGATGCTCATTTATGCCACGCATGGCATTTCACGCAGGGTTTTTGGCAATCCCGTTCTGGTCATGTTGTTGGGCAGCGCACTTATGGTTGCTTTAGATGTGGTGCTGGAGCCTGCCGCCATTCACTTAGGTTTTTGGTCCTGGGAATTGGCCAACCCTCCTTTGGAAAATTATTTGGCGTGGGGCGCCATTTCTGCATTTTTCCACCTCTTGTTTTGGAAATTTGTGCCGAAATATTCGAACAATATCGCCGGGCCTCTGTATGTATTGCAATTCGTTTTCTTTGTCATGATAATTCAATTGAGCCATGCCACTTTGGTTTAACATCCTTGTTTTTGTCGCCACCTTTTTCTTTATGGAATTTGTGGCCTGGTTTGCACACAAATATGTGATGCACGGCGCCTTGTGGGTGCTCCACCGCGACCACCACCAGCACGAGCCGGGTTTTTTTGAAAAAAACGACGCTTTCTTCCTCATTTTCGCCATCCCGAGCTGGCTGTGCATCATGCTCGGCCTGATGAATGAGGCCTACACAGCCGTGTTTGTCGGCGCCGGAATAGCGGTATATGGCGTGGCCTATTTCCTCATCCACGAGGTGTTCATTCACCAACGCTTCAAGTGGCTACGCCATGCGGACAGCCCTTATTTGCGTGCCATCCGTCGCGCGCACAAAATCCACCACAAGCACCTGCAAAAAGAAGACGGCGAATGCTTTGGGATGCTTTTAGTTCCCAGAAAATATTTGGACGAAGCACGTAGCGCCGGAACCAGCGGCAAATGAGCGGCCCCTATCTATACCTTTGGTTGATGGCCGCTTCGGCAGCTTATCCGCTGGCGCAAAGTTTTGAGCACCGCCTTCAGTTTTACAAAAGTTTTGGGCGACTGGGACTAGCCATTTTCGGCGGCATGCTCTTGTTTATTCCGTGGGATATTTGGTTCACCATACGCGGGGTGTGGGGTTTTAACCCTCAGTATACAGCCGGCGGCTATCTTCTCGGCTTACCCCTCGGCGAATGGCTCTTTTTTATCGTCATTCCCTTTGCCTGTATTTTCATCTACAGAGTGCTCAATTACTTTGTTAAAAGGGATGTATTGGCCAATTACAAGCTCACCATTTCCCGCTTTCTGCTCACCTTTAGTGTGGCGCTGGCCATTATTCATTTCGAAAAGGCCTACACCTTCTGGACTTTCGCTTTGCTATCGGTTTTGCTGGCCTTGCACCTTAATTTGAAACGCGACTACATGAGCCGATTTTACTTGGCTTATTTCGTGGTGCTCGTTCCCTTTTTTATCATCAATGGCATACTTACAGGAACCGGAATAGAAGGCGAGGTGGTGTGGTACAACAACGCAGAGAATATGGGCATTCGGCTGCTCACCATTCCGGTGGAGGACATCTTTTACGGCATGTTGCTGGTCATGCTCAATGTCTCGATTTACGAGGAGCTGAAAGGAAGATTTGGATTTCCCGGGCCAAAAGCGGCTGATCGACCTGCTCAATAGGGTGCTTAAAGCCTTCAAACACTTTGAAAACGGCGCCTGGAATGGAAGCTGCCGCTTCGGCACTCTCTTCCTGCGTCACCATATTGTCGGCATCACCTACAGAAATGGTAACAGGAACAGAAATGCGCATATCGCCCGGATGAATGGCTTCGCCGTTTCCCAATCGTGTCATCATGTCTTTGGTTTCTTCCACCACCATTTCCCAGTCCAGTGGCTCGTGGCGCAGGCGCAGTATTTCGCAGAATTGCGGAATTTTCTCCTTCATTTTCTCCACATTCAGCATGGCGGTTTCGCGGGCCGCGCTTTCGGGTGTCCAATGAAACTTGGTGCCGAGGGTGAAAATACCCGTACATTTTTCAGGAAACAAATGGGCAAAGCGAAGGGCCACATAGCCGCCCATGCTGTAACCGAAAAAGGCGGCTCTTGCCAGTCCTTTTTCTTGCATGTATAGGGAAACTTCCTTCGCAAAGCGGTCAATAGAATAGGGGCCTTCAAATGCACGTCCGCCATGACCTGAAAAGTTGAAACTGAAAACTTCAAAGTCCGGGGAGAGTAATTCTTTTAACGGTGCAAATTGGACTTCACTACCCAGTGCGCCATGCAGGACAATTAAGTTGGATTTTAAAGATTCCGACATTTTAGTTTATCCCAATTTTATTGATGAAATACACCGTTCGGTTTTTGGTTTTCGCCTTGTCGTCGCCTTTTATTTTTTGACCGCCATAGGCCACAAAATAGTCGCCGTACCAGTACTGAAGATTGGAGTAGCTGCGCTTTATTTTCTCCTCGTCATCTGTTTTTATCAGGTCTGATTTCGACTCCTTTTTTAAATTGTTTTCCTCGCTAATCGACATCAAGTCGAGGTATTTGCCCGAGGCATACATCAAATCGATTTGATCGTCTTGAATTTTCATGCGCACATATTTTTTTACAGTAAATGGCTTTTCTACCAACCCAAGTGGGAAGGTGCGGTCCCAAAGCTTTTCTCCGTCGGTATTAAATGCCGAAAGTGTTGCGTGCGTGTATCGGTATCCGTCGAAAACTTGTCGGTAGGACCATGTGTTTGAAGCCGCATTGTAGTAAGATTCGGTTCGATAAGTAGGATAATAGGCTTCAGCAAGCATGATGAATTTGTCGCCCATTTTTTTCACGTTATGCATGGCCAGTAGGTAGTCGAATGCTGCTTCTTTTCCCTGGGCTTGCTTTTTCTTCACTTTCTTCTCCACTTTCTCCTGTTTCTTTTCGCTCAGGTATGAGAAAAAATCTTCGAACTCAGTGAAGTTGATATAGGTAATGAACTTCACACTTTCGCCCGAAACCTTGCTGATGTACATACCTTGTGCTGTATTTCCTGCCCGAGTGGAGTAGGTGCCGGAAAAGATGTATTCACCATTGCCAATGGCAGAGCCGGTAACGGTTTTCACCCTGTTTTCGGTATAAGAAGCAAAGTTCAAGGTTTTTGTTTTCTCCCCGTTTTCGTCCATTTTAATGATGAACATATCGGCAGCTCTACCATTGTCTGCCCGCACATAGATGAGCACTTCCTTGTATTCCGGAATGGCTTCAATGCCCACTACCTTGATGTGTTTGGGGCTATAGCCCGAAAATGACAACGGCAACACACTTTGCATATCGTTGTTGTAATTCACCATTACAAGCATTGGCTTATTGCTTTTTATCAAGGACAGGTAGACAATGTTGTTATATTCTACCATGATGTCCACCATGGCTTTTTTAGGCAAGACCCCCGTCTTTGAAAAATAATTCAGACTGGTGGCGGAAATGTTGTAAAGCGTGTATTTATTGGATTTTTCCTTAAACAAGAGGTTTAAGTTATCCTCATTTTCTACTGCCATTGATAGCCCCTTTCTCCGCTCAACGGGAATAAGTGTCGTTTTGGAGAGTTCTAGATTGCTGTCGTATTTCTCAATTTTCCACTCGTCTTTGGTTCTGTCGTTGGCATAAAGCAGGATGCC
>CAZBBV010000213.1:0-3944 GCA_964490025.1 uncultured Cryomorphaceae bacterium
GAAATGATGTTGCGCCTCCAGGTGCCATGGACCGTGCCCGTGTTCCTTTTGCCCATGGGAATACACTCATTTGAAGAGGCCAAAGACTTTTTTCGTCCCGACCTGAACGCGTTGCATGACCCCTACCTGATGGCCGATATGGACAAAGCAGTGGAGCGTATTTTGCGGGTCGTGGCCAATAACGAGCGCATCTTGGTGTATGGCGATTATGATGTGGATGGCACCACCAGTGTGGCTTTGATGAGTTCTTTTTTGCGAAAAAAGCATCCGAAAATTGAAACCTATATCCCCGATCGATACAACGAGGGCTATGGCGTTTCTGAGAAAGGCATTCATTGGGCGTATGAGCATGGTGTGGACCTGATCATCACCCTCGACTGTGGTATAAAAGCCAAAGACAAAATTGCGCTGGCCAACAAGATGGGCATTGACGTAATCGTGTGCGACCACCACAACCCGGGCAACGACTTGCCACCGGCGCTCGCAGTGCTAGACCCCAAAAGACCCGACTGCGACTATCCGTATAAAGAATTGTGTGGCTGTGGAGTAGGGTTTAAGTTGGCTCAAGCACTGGCGGCCGAATGGGGCATGCCTTTCGATTCGCTCGACGAATACCTCGACCTGGTGGCTTTGGCCATAGGGGCCGATATCGTTCCAATTACCGGAGAAAACCGAATATTGGCTTTTCATGGCCTTAAGCGCATCAATGAGCATCCTCGCCCGGGCATAAAGGCTTGCCTGGAAGTTGCTTCGGTGAAAAAGGTGTTGAGCATTTCAGACGTTGTTTTCAAAATTGCCCCTCGCATCAATGCCGCAGGAAGAATTGAACATGGAAAATTGGCGGTGGAATTGTTGTGCGCTGAAAGTATGGAACACGCCCTGACCATTGCAGAACAGGTGAACGAACACAACCGCACCCGGCAAGACCTCGACAAAAGCATTACCGCCCAGGCCATACAGATGATTGAAGACAGTGGTGAGCAGAATCGGAAATCGACGGTGCTGTACCACCCCGAATGGCACAAAGGTGTGATTGGCATTGTGGCTTCCAGGCTTATTGAAAACTACTACCGCCCTACAATAGTCTTTACAGAAAGCAAGGGCGTTTTGGCAGGTTCGGCACGCTCGGTGCGTGGGTACGATTTGTATTCGGCTCTGGAGCAGTGTACGGATATTTTGGAACAGTTTGGTGGCCACATGTATGCCGCAGGCATGACGCTCCTGCCCGAACGCTTTCCGGAATTCAAAGAACGCTTCGAAGAGGTGGTGCGCAACACCATCACCCCCGATCAGCTCGTCCCAAAAATGGACATTGATATGATCGTTCCCTTGAACGAAATCACGCCTAAATTTTTTAGGATCATTCAGCAGTTTGCCCCCTTTGGTCCGGGAAATATGACGCCGGTGTTGGCCAGCCTGGCAGTGAGCGATACCGGATATAGTCGTGCTGTGGGTGAAACCCTTGACCATCTTAAACTCACTGTGCGCGATAGCTCAGGCGCACAGCTCAACGGTATTGCCTTCGGCATGGGCGGAAATGAGAAACTTGTGAAAAGCGGAAACCCGATTAGCATAGCCTACCATTTAGAAGAAAATGAATGGAACGGCCAGACCAGCATCCAACTCATGGTGCGGGATATGAAGGCATAAAAAAACGCCACCCTAGGGTGGCGTTTTCATATCAAAGAACGCTACAAAAATCAGAATAGGAATCGGATACCCACCTGTGCGCTCCACACCTGACTCAGGTTTAGCACCGGACGGTAGCTTTCTTCAGGAAAATCGGAGGTTCCGCTTTGGTAGTTCATGGTGTATTGCGGACGACCTTGCGCATCCACACCTCTGTATTGAAGCACGCGCTCCTGAGTGGCTTGTTGGTAAACGCCCCATTCGCTGCTGAAAAGGTTTCCAATGTTCAACACATCCAGCGTGATTTGTAATTTCTGCTTGCTGTTTTTGAATTCAGCTACATCCTGCATGAGTCGTAGGTCGAAGCGGTGAACGAATGGAAGTAAGGCCCCATTGCGCTCTGCCACATTACCTCTGTTTTCTGACAAGTACTCATCTTGCTCAATAAAGGCATCCAGCGCCGCCCATTGCTCATCAGCAGTTTTGATCACATCTCCCTGAGAGTTTACGATATCAATTAATTGAATCTCATCACGGCTGTTTGGGATGTACATCAGGCGGTTCGATCCATCACCAATATTTCCACTATAGGTGTAGCTGTAGCGACCTGCGTTTTGACCAATGTAAACAATTGAGGCGCTAAAGCCTTTGTAGCGGTAGGTCAAGTCGCCCACCCAGCGGTTGGGTTGGTCGAAACGGGTGTAGCTAATTTCCGGATCGTTTCTGTCTTCTTGTACTGTAAATGCCCAAAGCGAAGATGCTTGCGAGCCTCCCTCCAGACCATAGTCGCGAGCGCGGCTGCGTGTGTAAGCCAAGCTTCCACCAATGAACATTTCAGGCTTTATCTCATGGTCTTTGCGCACTTGAAGGGTTAGGGCGTAGTAATCACCATTGGCATCTGCATTGGTAAGCAAGTAAGCATTGCTAAACTGACCAGGATAAGCCACACTTGAGCTTGACCAAGCCGGGCGGGTATCGCCATTTCCACCTACTTCTTCCCAGGTTACATCCGGTTCGGCAAGGGCCGTATTCACAGAAATTGGTGTGTGAATGTCTTTACTGAATATTCCCTCAAAAGTCACATACCATCTGTTTCCTAGGTCATAATCTACGCCTACGTTGGTTCTAAAGATTTGGGGGAGCTTGAAATTTTCATCTGTAAGGTTCACGTCGCGGGTTAGCTGTGCTTCTAGCCCGCTTGGGTCAGGACGGTAGTAGCTCACGTCGCTTTGAAAACCGTCCCACGTGGGGTTGTCGCCGGTGCCCCATTGCGTGGGCGTTAGGCCGTATCCGCCGCGCGTTACACCGTTTGCATTCACTTGGTTGCTTACCCACACAAATGGAAAGCGGCCGGAGAACAATCCCGCACCACCGCGAATTTGCAGTCTTCCATTTTCCAATGGGTTGTAGTTGAATCCAAAGCGAGGGTTAAACAATGGGTTGAAACCGGGAAGAACGGATACGTCCGGAGTTATAGAATCTTGTGTTAGAGGGTTCCAAAGCTTGTATTCTTCTACCTTTTCATTTCTAGGTAGGTCATTCGGGAAGAATGGCATTTCAATGCGCAAGCCAACGGTAAAGTTGAATTTATCGCTCACCACAACTTTGTCTTGTGCATAAATACCCAACTGCGAGAAGTTGATAGCATCTACCGGAGGGTTGCTGCTGCCGTCGAAGGCATATCCTTGCGCAAAAGCATCCGGCACTACGGAGGCGTCGCCCATAATTACCGATTGGTAGAAAGCATCATAGGTATTGTAGCGATAGAAACCATTGAACATGGGGTTGAATGCGTTTTCGAACGACATGTATTCGAAATTGAATCCGCCCGAAAACGTGTGCTTACCCATAAAATAGGAGATGTTGTTGGTGATGTTAAAGACCTTGTTTTCCAACAAGTTTCCTACAGAATACAGCTCGTTACCCATGCTCATATAGTAAAGCGAGTTTCCTGACGCGTCCGGCTCCAACACCTCAATGAACGGGAAATCTTGCTCACCGGGAATTTGGCGCTTAGGGTCGGTAACTGAGGTAAAACCAATATTTAGGCTGTTTGAAATATTGTCCGAAATGCGGCTATTCAACTCGCCCACCACGGAGGTGATGGTAGAGTTTACGCCATAATCGCTATTGCGGAAGTTCATGGCTTCAATGCCGTAGCGGTTGGTGTTGGTCAGTCGGAGCGAACTCGGTAAATAGCGAATTGAGTTACCGTTGATTTGGGTATCGTAGTAAGAGCTGAATCGGTTAAAGCGGATGAATGCGCGGTGGTTTTCGTTGATGTTGTAGTCGAAGCGCAGGTTTAGCCGAAGCGC
>CAZBBV010000214.1:0-3939 GCA_964490025.1 uncultured Cryomorphaceae bacterium
GGGATTTGTGGTTCAAGCCAATTTTATTCACAAGGGAAACTACCGCGCGCACATCCGCTGGGGAACAGCCGGAATGCTCACGGCTATTGGGGTTTTTGCCAGCACAGTCTACGTCTTTGTAGCGGTGTACAAAGGATGGGAGGCCATGCCCTACTTCGCCAAGGCCAACCGTGCTTTTATGCTGAGCTTTGCCATCTTGGTGTGGCTGGCCTACCGGAACAGGAAACACAGCAACAAACACAAAAGGCTTGTCTATCTAGCTTCTTTGCTCATTCTTGAACCCATACTGAGCCGCGTTACCGGAAACCTCAATATCGATTATTGGGAAGCTTTCATACTGATTGTTTGGAACGGGCTTTTCCTTTCCCTCTTCGTGTACGACCGGCTCACGCTGAAAAGAATACACCCAATCACCTTTTGGGGCTTTGTGTGGTTTTATACAGTTTGGGGCATGTCGGTGTGGATATAAATGAAAAACATGAACCCAAACTTGAATCTTTTATAGCTCCCATTTGAACCAATGATTACTTGATTACCGTCGCCGCGTGAAAGGCAAGCTCAAGATTTTTTACGCTTTACTACTTACCTCTATTTATGGCTTTGCCATTGGCATTGCTGCCCAATCATTCCCTTCCGATTTTCGCATTAACGAAGCTTCTGCCCAAGAGAAGTTTGCAGTTGAGCTTTCGGCCAAACTGAGTCACCACAGCGCACAGACGGAAAGCGCTGTTGGCAACTTTGTGAACCTTCCGGCTCCGAGCATCAAAAATACTTTTGGCGGTCATCTGGTCGGCGTAGAGGTAGCGGCTCAACTCATCAAAACAAAGTGTAAGGAGCGCCTGGCCTTTTCGAGAAAAGCGCTGCTCCATCAGTGGATGTCGGAGATCCTTTTCCCGTTCCATTTCTTCTGGTAGTCTCGCACACAAGCCTTTTATAGTTGCTTTATTGGTCCAAGTGACCTGAGCACACTGTGCCTTGCACTTCCGTAAGGCGCCTCTATCAATTTCAAAAACAAAAAACTTATAAAAAATGGACGTAGGAAGCGGCCTTATTGGGGCCATTATTTCAGCAATATGCATATTTCCTTTTGTAGTGATGTATTACAACAGGGTGAAGAGAGAAAAGAAAATGATCCAAGCACTACAAAATTGTGCGCAACAAAACAATTGCACCATCAGTCAGCACGAGTTCTGTGGCGACTTCTTAATCGCTATGGACGAAAGCAAAGGCTTTGCGTTTTTTTATAAAGAGAGGAAAGAAGCCGCGGTAATTCAGTCCGTCGATCTTGCGGAAGTGCAAAGCTGCAAAGTGGTGAAACAATCGCGCGGGGCTAACAACAGCGCGGCAAACCCGGCGGTGGTGGAGCGTTTGTCTCTGGGCTTTGTGTCCGGTGCAAAAGGCGGTGTAGAAACAAGATTTGAACTATACAACGAAGAAGACTACCTGCAACTAAGAGGCGAATTGCAGCTTGCCGAGAAGTGGGCCGCACAAATCAACGAACGCTTGAAAAGGAGGAAATAATAGATGCCTGCAAAAGCCCTGTCTGCCTGACGTGGGTGGGGCTTTTTCATTTATTCTTTAAGGAAAAGGGCTTAGTTGTAAAAGTGCATGCAAAGGAGCGCTCGTTTATCAAAAGGAGCTTCCCTTTGCCGCTGCTTTGGAAAACGGCAGAAGCGCCTACATTTGGCAGGGATGAGACCTGACCCTCCTTTTTCCCTAACTAACCCATAGTGAAGCGCCATGTACAACCTGCCCTACCACAAAGAACACGACGAACAAGTGGTTCATGAATTTATTCAGAAATACCCCTTTGCCTTTCTTACCGGAGTTGATGCCGAAAACCGACCTGTGGCCACCCAGGTGCCGCTATTTTTGGAAAAAGTGGGCGAGCGAACGCTGCTAAAAGGACACATGATGCGGCACACCGATCACCACAGGGCTTTCGCGCACCATGCGCAGGTGCTGGCGGTGTTTACCGGCAAGCACAGCTATGTGAGCGGCACGTGGTACAGCAATCCGCACACACCCTCCACCTGGAACTATATGAGCGTGCATGCGCGGGGCATTATCCGCTTTTTGGAAGGCGGAGAACTTGAAGAAATGCTCCGAAAAACCTCCCTCCATTTCGAAGGCAACAACCCGCATTCGGCCACGGTTTTCGACAACCTGCCTACTGAATACACCCAAAGAATCATGAACGCAATTGTGGCCTTTGAAATTGAGATTACCGAGATGGACAATGTGTTTAAGCTAAGCCAGGACAGGGATGCGGCCAGCTACCAAAACATCATATCCAAGCTCAAAGAAAAGGATGACGACGGCCGGTCCATTGCCGCCGAAATGCAAAAACGAATGAAGGCGCTATTCCCGGATGTGGGGTAGAATAAATCTCGCTCCTAGCCCGGATCAACCCGCATTGAAGGCATCTGAAGTTTATTCCTTTCTTTTCGGCCAATAGCCAATGGTGAGGAACTATTCCCAATAGATTTCGTTTCTCACTCAAAGGTCAACACATGAAAATCCTGCTTACCGGCGCTACCGGCTACATTGGAAAACGCATCCTCCCTGTTTTGGTAGAAAGTGGCCACTCGGTGGTGTGCTGCGTGCGGGACAAAAGCAAGTTCCATCCGGAAAAATCCATCCTTGAAAAAATAGAGGTCATAGAAAATGACCTGGCAGATCGTGAAAGCCTGAACAACATTCCACACGATATTGACGCCGCCTACTATTTGGTTCATTCTATGTCGGCCACCAAGAACTACGAAGAACTCGAAAAGCAGTCGGCCATAAACTTCCGAGACGCGCTCAATGAACGAAAGGTGCAGCAGGTGATCTACCTCAGCGGCATGGTGAACGCAGAAATACTCTCGAAGCATTTGAGCTCCCGAAAAGCGGTGGAGGAAGAACTGGCAAAAGGAAAATACGCCCTCACCACCCTCAGGGCCGGTATTATCATTGGCTCGGGCAGTGCTTCGTTCGAAATCATTCGCGACCTGGTAGAAAAACTCCCCGTGATGGTGGCCCCGAAATGGCTGAAAACCAAATGCCAACCCATAGGAATAGCAGACGTAGTGACCATACTGACACGGGTGCTGGGCAATGTGAAAACTTTCAACCGCAGTTTTGATATGGGCGGAAGCGAGGTGCTCACTTACAAAGAAATGCTGATGGGCTACGCTGAGGTGCGCGGCTTAAAGCGACGCATCTGGACTGTTCCGGTGATGACCCCACGCCTATCGTCCTACTGGCTCTATTTTGTTACCTCCACGTCTTATACGCTCGCTTCCTCATTGGTGGAAAGCATGAAAATAGAGGTAGTAGCGAGCGACAATGAGATACACGAAATAGTGGGCACAAAGCCGCTATCGTACCAGGAGTCGATAAAAAGAGCCTTTCAGAAAATAGAGCAAAACGCCATAGTTTCCAGTTGGAAGGATTCCACTGTGAGTGGTAGGCTCGATTATAAAATTTCGGAATACATCAAGGTTCCGGAGTTCGGATGCTACAAAGACATCCGCAAAAAGCAGGTGGCCAATACCGAACTGTGCCGCGACAAAATATGGAGCATAGGGGGCAAAACGGGATGGTATTATGCCAACTGGTTGTGGGGCGTTCGCGGCTTTTTGGACAAAGTGCAAGGCGGCGTGGGGCTAAGAAGGGGCCGCACCAACGAGAAAAGCATTCAAGCCGGAGATACCCTCGACTTTTGGCGGGTGCTGTATGCCAATAGAGAAGAAGGGCGGCTTCTGCTTTTCGCCGAAATGAAGCTCCCAGGAGAAGCCTGGCTTGAATTTCTGATTCAAGATGGGCAACTCACCCAAACCGCCACCTTCCGTCCCAAAGGACTGAAGGGGCGCTTATACTGGGCTTCCGTTTTCCCTTTTCACAGCTTCATTTTTGAAGGAATGATCAAGGAATTGACAAAGGGATAAATGATTG
>CAZBBV010000215.1:0-3938 GCA_964490025.1 uncultured Cryomorphaceae bacterium
CAGCTTTTGCAGTTTAGGCAGCCTTCTTCGTACACCAGCCCTTCGCTATCGCCGCAGCTCGGACATTTCTTGTCCATGGCCTTGGTGCCATCCGGGATAAACTGCTTGAGGGTGCGCATCACACCGTTTTTCCAGGTGTTCATGTATTCCGAATATAGGTTCAGGTCTTCGATCAGTTCCACCACACTCAGTATAGGCATGCCGTGGCGCAACACGCCTGAGATAAGCTTGGCATAGTTCCAATACTCCTGGTTGAACGAACGTGAAAGGCCTTCTATCGTCACACGATAGCCGTCTTTGTCCATGTACTGGAAGTCGTAGCGCGAAATGCCGCTATCTTCTCTTCCTTTTATCACCCAGCCTTCGTTCACATAGGCCGGCAGGTAAAAGGAGTCCTCTGCCCTACCCGTGAAAATCTCATACGGCTTGCCATTGAGCAGGCCCACCACGCCAATCCATTTTTCATTCTCGTTGTTGAAGCGCACCACCTTAGCAGCCAGCCTTTCCGGACGCGGAGGCGCTTTGCTTTCTACGATCTCCTCCACCGGATTGGCTTCCACTTTCTTGTTGTCCACCAGCACGCCTGTGCGGCTGCCGTCGCGGTACACCGTAATGCCTTTCAGGCCTTTCTTCCAGGCTTCCAGATATATCTGTCCTACCTCGTCGGTGCTCACTTCGTTGGGTAAATTAATAGTGCTGCTGATGCTGTGCGTCACATATTTCTGCACCACGGCTTGTATCTCAATGCGCTTCATCCAATCAATCTCAGGTGCAGTGCTGCCATAATACGGACTTGCTTCTTCGTTCTTCTCTCCGGTGATGTCCATCCAGTTTTTCAGTTTCGGATGGTACACGGTAAATTCCTCCCACTTATCGCCCATGTCGTCTACAAAAGCCACGGCGGCATTTTCTGAATTCTTGTTCAGCTTACGGCGGCGTGTGTAGCTAAGTAAAAATACAGGCTCTATTCCTGAAGAAGTCTGGGCCAGCATGCTCAGCGTTCCTGTGGGTGCCACCGTGCTGATGCTAATGTTTCGACGCCCATGTTTCATCATGCGTTCGTGCAGTTTGGGAAATTCTTTCTTCATCATTTGCACAAATTCCGACCGGTTTTCAATCGCCGAGTCGAAATCGGCAAAGGCGCCGCGCTCAATGGCCATGTCTACAGAGCTGTCGAACTCCGCCTCTAGTTTGGTGCGCATCATTTTGTCAATGGCGGCTATGCTGGCTTCGGAATCGTAGCCCAAACCCAGTGCCGCCACAGCGTCGCCCAATGCTGTGAAACCCAGTCCTGTTCGGCGACCGCGTTTTCCAAAATCATAAAGCAATTTCCAGGTTTGGCGCTCCACACTTTTGATATAGTCCGGCTCCGGATCGCTGTCTATTTTGGCCAATATGCGTTCAATCGATTCTAGTTCCAGTTCCACCAGATCGTCTTGTAGCCTTTGTGCTTCGTAGGTATGTTGGTAAAACTTCTCGAAATTGAACTTCGCCTTTTTGGTAAATGGATTATCTACATACGAATACAGGTTGATGGCTATGAGCCGACAACTGTCGCCGCCTTGCATGGCAATTTCCGAACATGGATTGGTGGAGGCATTCTTAAAATCGGGATACAAGGACGAGGTGCTGTAGTGGTGCTGTCGGTCCCAAAAGATAAGCCCCGGCTCGGCCGTGTTGTGCGCGCAGTTTATTATGGTATTCCACAGCTCACGTGCCTTTATGGTCTTGGTCACTTCTGGCTTTGTGCTTTCTATCGGCCAGCGGTGGGTGTATTCGCGGTCTTCGGCCACGGCTTGCATAAACTCGTCGCTCAGGCGAACGGAAATATTGGCGCCCGTAACTTTCTTTAGGTCTTGTTTTATGGTGATGAAATCTTCCACATCAGGGTGGGCTATGTCCATGGTGAGCATGAGTGCGCCACGGCGGCCATTTTGCGCCACCTCACGGGTGGTGTTGCTAAAGCGCTCCATAAAACTCACCGCACCACTGGTGGTGCCCGCCGCATTGCTCACACTCCTCCCCGACGGACGAAGCGTGCTGAGGTCTACCCCCACACCACAGCGGCGCTTAAAGAGTTGGGTAAGCTGTTGGTCGGTGTACATCACACCGCCATAGCTGTCGTGTATGTTGGGCAGAACCACGCAATTGCTCAGGCTGGCAATCATATAGGGGTTTCCCAAGGCGCTCATTACACTGCCTTGTGGGATAACATATTTGAAATCTTTGAAAAGCTCGAAAATTCCACTTTCCGTAAGGTCCTTGCGGCTTTGTCCGTAGGCGGAGCGCAACTTGGCACTGCCGTTCAGGTACATGCCTTTGCGGAATTTTTCTTCCACACGGGCAAACTCGCGGGCCATGCGCATGTGCATGTCGTTGGGTGTAGCTTCCACCAGCTCGCCTTTGGCGTTTCGCATGGCATATTTGTTCAGCCAGGTGGTGGCGGCCAGGTCGTCGTTCTGGAAATAGACAAGGCATTGGGCCAAGGCATCTTTGTAGTCAACAACAGGAAGTTCGGCTTTGGTAGCTGAGTGGGCTGATTTCTTTTCGGCAACACGCATAGATTTTCAAGAATTAAAGGGGTTATAAATCGTTAAAATGGCTATCCAATGTTACCCATTGTGCAGGCCTTTTTGCAACGCTTGCGAAAGCAGTTATGAACCGTGTTAGGTTAATTCAATCAGAAATTTAGCCTACCCATGTGAAGAAAATATCAGTGAAAATGCGGACAAATTGCCTTGCTCGACAGCCATTTGGACAGTGAAAAAATATTTTCACGGACAATTTTTCAGCAAATGGAAAGCTATAGCATGGTGGTGAAACTATTGCTGTACGCTCTGTGTTCAAAACCGCTTAAAACAAAGACATTATGAACTTCAATCAATTTACCCTAAAGGCCCAAGAAGCAGTGCAAAAAGCACAACAGCTGGCGCTTGAATACGGCCACCAGGCCATAGACAATGGCCACTTGTTAAAAGCACTCATTGTTTCGGATGCGCAAATCATTCCCTTCCTCTTGAAAAAGATGAATGTGAACCTGCCCATTTTCGAAAAGGCCCTCGATAAAATCATAGAAAGCTATCCGAAAGTGCAAGGCGGAGATCAGCACCTGTCGCGCCATGCGAACGAAACATTGAACCACGCGGTCAATGCGCTCAAAGAGTTCGACGACGAATTTGTGACGCTCGAACACATCCTTTACGCCATGCTGAAAAGCAGCGATTCGGCAGCTCAATTGCTCAAAGACAATGGCTTGTCACAAAAGGATTTGAAAAAAGCCATCATGGACATGCGCAAGGGCGAGAAGGTGACCAGTGCCGGAGCTGAAGAAACCTACAATGCACTGAGCAAATATGCCCGAAACCTGAATGCGCTGGCGAAAGAAAGCAAGCTCGATCCCGTGATTGGTCGTGACGAAGAAATACGCCGAGTGCTGCAAATCCTTTCCCGAAGAACGAAGAACAACCCCATACTGATTGGTGAGCCCGGTGTGGGAAAAACCGCCATTGCAGAAGGCATGGCGCACCGCATTGTGAATGGCGACGTGCCGGACAACTTGAAAGACAAAATCCTCTATTCCTTGGATATGGGTTCGCTTATAGCCGGCGCTAAATACAAAGGCGAGTTTGAAGAGCGTCTGAAAGCCGTGGTGAAAGAAGTGACCGGCTCAGATGGCGAAATCGTTTTGTTCATTGACGAAATACACACCCTGGTGGGCGCAGGCGGTGGCGAAGGCGCCATGGACGCCGCCAACATACTGAAGCCCGCTCTAGCCCGTGGCGACCTAAGAGCCATTGGCGCCACAACACTCAACGAATACCAGAAATACTTCGAAAAAGACAAAGCGCTGGAACGCAGGTTCCAAAAAGTGATGGTGGAAGAGCCCGACACCGAAAGCGCCATCAGCATTTTGCGCGGGATAAAAGAGAAATACGAAA
>CAZBBV010000216.1:0-3932 GCA_964490025.1 uncultured Cryomorphaceae bacterium
GGAAGTGCCCGGCACGGAAAGTTTTATCATTCTGGAAAATTATAGGGATAAGAAGCCGGTCTATCAAAACCCAGAAGCTACCCTCCATGACATTGGGGGTGGGGTGCTTTGCCTGGAGTACCAAAGCAAGGCAAACACCATGGGAGAAGGTGTGCTCCGAGGCATTAATGATGCTATCAAAATTGCGGAAGAAGGTGACTGGAAAGGCCTTGTCCTTGGCAATAATGCTAAGAATTTCTCAGTAGGCGCCAATTTGATGATGGTGGCGATGATGGCCTACGAACAGGAGTGGGAGCAGTTGAACTTTGCCGTTAAAATGTTTCAAAACACCGTGATGCGCTGTCGTTATTCAAGCATTCCCGTAGTAGCCGCTACGCAGGGTTATGTATTTGGCGGCGCTTGCGAGACCATCATGCACTGTGATGCAGCCATGTGTGCAGCGGAAAGTTATATTGGACTCGTGGAGGTGGGGGTTGGCTTGATTCCTGGTGGAGCGGGCACGAAAGAATTTGCCGTCAGGGCAAGCGATGCCTATTTCGAAGGAGATGTTCAAATTCCTACCTTAATTGAAAAGTTCAAAACCATCGCAATGGCTTCGGTGGCGACATCAGCCCATGAGGCCTATAATCAAGGCTATTTGCTCCGCAAAAAGGATAGTGTCGTCGTAAACAGCTTGCGAAACATTGCGGAGGCAAAGCAAAAAGTACTTGAATTAGCTGATAATTATGTGCAGCCCCTAGAACGGCAAGATGTCACGGTGCTTGGCCGTGGTGGGTTGGCTGCGCTTTACGTTGCAGCCAATGAACTGAAACTTGGTAATTATGCCTCTGACCACGACATTAAAATTGCGAAGAAAATAGCTTTTGTCCTTTGCGGTGGCGACCTCACGGGAGAACAAAAAGTCAGCGAACAATACCTACTGGATTTGGAGCGGGAAGCTTTCTTGAGTCTTTGCGGCGAGCAAAAGACCTTGGAGAGAATTCAACACATGCTGACAAATAATAGGCCGCTCCGGAATTAAAAGTACAAGCTATTGTGCCCTGATTCTTCTGATTAATTTCTAAAATCAAAAAAAATGCAAGACGCATATATCGTAAAAGCTTACCGTTCCGCCGTTGGCAAAGCCAAAAAAGGTGGATTCAGAGACTTCCGTAGTGATGATTTGGCGGTAGAAGTCATTCAATATTTACTTAAAAATACTCCAGAGCTCGACCCAGCCCTTGTTGATGATTTGATTGTCGGCTGCGCAAACCCTGAAGGTGAACAAGGCTTGCAAGTAGGCCGACAAATTGCGCTCAGGGCGCTTGGCATTTCCGTGCCAGGCATGACTGTTAACCGCTACTGCGCTTCAGGCCTTGAAACAATTGCCATTGCTACAGCGAAAATCCGAGCAGGAATGGGGCAAGTTTATATTGCCGGAGGCACGGAAAGCATGAGCATGATACCAATGACAGGCTATAAACTGGCGCCAAGCTATTCAGTTGCCATCTCAACACCTGAGTACGTTACCGGAATGGGAAACACAGCGGAGGCAGTTGCTGTGAAATGGGACATTACGCGAGAAATGGCTGATGAATTCTCTGTTAAATCGCATCAAAAGGCAGCAAAAGCAATTGCGGAAGGCAAATTCAAAGACGAAATAGTGCCTGTAACTGTCCCTGAAGTATTTGTCGAAAACAACAAGCGTCAAGAAAGGAGCCATGTGGTGGATATCGATGAAGGTGTTCGTCCTGATACTAGTATGGAAGGCCTTGCTAAGCTTCGCCCTGCTTTCAAAAATGGCGGCATCGTCACTGCGGGCAATTCTTCTCAAACTTCAGACGGTGCAGCTTTTGTGCTAGTTATGAGCGGTGAAATGGTGAAGCAGTTGAATTTGACGCCAATCGCGCGGTTAGTTTCCTGTGCCGTTGCAGGAGTAGAGCCATTGTATATGGGAATTGGCCCATGTGCGGCAATTCCCAAAGCCTTGAACCAAGGAGGTTTGAAGTTGGGTGATATTGAGCAAATTGAGCTAAATGAAGCGTTTGCTGCTCAAGCTTTGGCAGTAATTAAAGAGGCGAAATTGGACCCCAATATTGTTAATGTGAATGGTGGAGCTGTAGCACTTGGTCACCCGCTTGGATGTACCGGGGCAAAATTATCCACGCAGCTTTTTAATGAAATGCGCCGAAGAAAACAAAAGTATGGAATGGTTACGGCTTGTGTTGGTGGAGGCCAAGGCATTGCCGGTATATATGAAATGTTGAATTAGTATGAAACGAGTTGGGTGGCACTTTGCTGCCCAACTCACCCTTCCGCACTAGCCTCGGATGCTAGTCTTTCTTTCCTCGCTATTTTCTGGTCGTTGTTGCTTTCGTAAAGACAGTAGTTCTCGTACTTTGCTTTGTTATTGTTGTTCCAGATGTCTTTGCCAATATTACAAAGCACTACCAACTCGTCGTAGAGTTCGTTACCTAGCTCAACTCTTCGCTCCACGCCAATATCACGGTCAGCAACCTTGTCCTGTTGCAAATTGACAGCATTCTCAAACGCTTGACATGCGTCAGAAATTCCACCAATTACTTTTTCGTTTACGCCCACATCATCTAAAAAGTCGATTTGCTGACGGGCAACCCGAACCACCCGCCGGGCACAAAAAATCAATTGGGCATCGGTGAGGTCTCCCAGTTTAGTGGCGCCAAATTTTCGATATCGCCCTGTACTATTGTTGAACTTAAGTGCCACTCTAGTCATCAGGCTCCGAATGGCTGCTTGAAGGTCTGCACTAGATTTGTATTTTTTTTCAGATAAAATCATCTGTTCACCAACCAACTCATCGTCGTCTGGCAAGTCCCTGAAGCGGTCGGCCAGTGCCTTGAGCTTTTTCATCTTCTCAATGCCATAATTGTACTGCTCAAACTGCTCTATATCCCGATGCGCATACCGGAGGCGCTCCATGACTTGGAAGTGGAGGTCGGCATCTGGGTAATTGTGTTTTCGGTGAATGGTTTGCTTCTTCATTGGCTATCAATGTTTTATGCGAAAAGGATGTGCCGCAAAGATATGTCAAGTCCATTGAAATGAAACAAATTGGTGTGAAAATATTTATTTTATTTACTCAGTCAATCTTTTCCCAACCATATTATTTTAAATAAGTACAAAAAATGCCATCATTGGGCAGAGCAGTTTTTAAAAATGGAATGGCTTAAAAAAATGGAGATGCCAAACTGTTGATTTGTTTGGCCCTACGCTCGCTTTGCTTTTTCCCATACGACGGATTGGCCACTGCCCATTAGCCGGAAAAAGCCCCGGTACATAGCGTAGTTCATGACACAGAAGTAGTAGGGGACAAAGAAAGCCTTGACTTTCAATTGTTTACGCTCAAAAACATAACCAAGGAACGCAAAGAGGTAAAATAAAACCTGGCAAGCCATTGTGACTTTGTAAATAACGGCTCCGTCACGCGCCAGAATAATATTTAGCATGAAAATGAGTGGAAGTGCTAGCGGTGCAAGCGTCCAACGTAGAACACGATGTGAAATGTACTGAAAGGTGAGAATGCCATATTTAAAAGGATTAAGTAAGCTCCGTAAGCGCCATGTGGCCTGTAAAGCGCCTGCCGCTATTCGGATTTTACGCTTTAATTCCTCAGAAATGGAAGCGCTCGAAGACTCTACGGCAAAAGCTTCGGGTTCATAAACAATTTTGTAGCCACGCATAGCAATGCCCATCGTCATCACAAAATCCTCTATCAAGGTGTCAGGCGGCACATGCCGATACTGTTCTGTCCGTATTGAAAAAAGTTCACCTGCTGCCCCGATGGTAGAGTTAAGCTCTGAATCCCATTTCTTCAGTAGGGATTCATACTTCCAATAAATACCTTCTCCTGCCCCTGTAGCATCACCAGTTTCTCCCAAGGCTATTCTTTTTTCGCCAGCTACGGCTCCAACTTT
>CAZBBV010000217.1:0-3915 GCA_964490025.1 uncultured Cryomorphaceae bacterium
AAAATATTTTATTAGTTCAGGACTTTCATTTAAAAAAATTTCTAGATTTTGAAAAAGGCCCCACCAGTCCCGAAATTGTGAACAATAACGACTGGTTTAAACACCTGTGCTTTTTGGATTACATTCGCACCGTGGGTAAGCACATCACCATCAACTACATGTTGGGTAAAGATTCTGTGAAAAGCCGCCTCGATACAGGAATGAGCTTCACCGAGTTCTCTTACCAGCTCATCCAAGGTTATGACTTCTATTACTTGTGGAAACACCACGGCATTAAGTTGCAAATGGGTGGCTCAGACCAGTGGGGAAACATTACTACAGGCACGGAATTGATACGCCGAATGGGTGGAGGAGATGCCAATGCGCTCACCACACCATTGATTAAAAAGGCCGACGGAACCAAGTTTGGCAAGACCGAGAGCGGCAATGTGTGGCTCGACGCCGAGCGCACCTCGCCCTATAAGTTCTATCAGTTTTGGCTCAATGCCTCAGATGAGGACGCCCAGAACTACATCAAAATATTCACGGTAATGGGCCGCGAAGAAATCGAAGGCATCATAGCTCAGCATCTACAAGCACCACACGAAAGGCTACTACAGCGAAAACTAGCTGAGGACATTACGCAGCGCGTGCACAGCAAAGACGAATTGAATAAGGCAGTGCAAGCCTCCGAAATTCTCTTTGGTCGTGGCACGAGTGAGGCCTTGCAGCAGCTAGACGAAAAAACGCTTTTGAGCGTGTTCGAAGGCGTGCCCCAATTCGAAATTTCCCGCGATAGGTTGGCTGCCGGAATACCCATTGTAGAGCTATTGGCAGAGGAGAGTGCCGTGTTCCCGTCGAAAGGCGAAGCACGACGCATGCTGCAAAGCAACAGTGTGGCGGTGAACAAAGACAAGGTGGACCAGGAAACTATAGTGAACGCAGACAAGCTCCTGAACAGCCGATACTTGTTGGTGCAAAAGGGAAAGAAGAATTACTTCTTGTTGCGGGCGGTTTAGAGAGCCATCAGGTTGCAGCCCCGCACATCTGAGTGGTCGAAACGGCCAAGCACCTCAAAACTTCCGTAGCTAGACTTACGGCCCAAATCCTGTGTGGCAATGAATGAACAGCCGTTCAAATTGGCCAAGTCAATGATATTGATGCCCCCACTTTGTCCACTTTTTACATAGGAAAATGGGTCTTCTGTGTCGCGGACGTACAAGCGCATCCATGGAGGGCAAGTAAAAATTCCGTTTCCCTGGGAGTAGGCTTGCGATAGCAGCTCAGTCATGCCGTATTCGCTGTGAATGGAAGGAACACCGAATCCGGTTTTCAAAATCGAATGCACTTCTTCGCGGGTCATTTCCTGTCGTCTTCCTTTCATGCCGCCGGTTTCCATTACCACCAATTCCGGAAAGGAAAATGGATGCGACTCCGCAAAGTCGAGCAGGGCAAAGGTGACTCCAATGAGCATGGTTTTTTGCTCTAGCCTTTTTGCCTTTTCCAATTTGGCTTTCAACTGTTGGAAGTCGTGTAGAAAAAATCCGCTTAAATCGGCATTTGCACTTTGGATCAAATGGTCGCACATGTACACAAGCGAACTGCCACTGCGCTCTAAATAAGACGGGAGCAAAGCCAGAATGGCCCATTCGGAGACGGGTCCATAGTACATTTCAAAAGCGCGGGTAAATGTGGCTTGGTATAGCGAAAGATCAGCCACAAAGTGCTGGCTTGTGTTGGTGCCGCTGGTGCCCGAACTGGTAAAAATCGCTTCTTCCGCAAGGCCGCGGGTAATTATTCGTTCGCTTTTAAAGAATTCAATCGGAAGAAATGGAATCTCGGGGAGCGACGAGATGCTGTCCGGATTTTTGTCGAGCAGTGAAAGAAACCGTTTGTAAGGTTCGCAATGGACAGCCTGGTGGCGAAAGATATCCAGCGCGAGGGCTTCGAAATCATTTTCGGCACGAGCGAAAATCTCTTCTTTATTTTTCAGGACTAAACGCAAGTTGTGTAAACGCTTTATCGGGTTTTGACGTTATTTGTGGCGTATGCAAATATTCAGAAACTTATTGGTGCTTTTGTGGATTCCTTTGGTGGGCTTTTCGTGCTTGCGCAAGCAAGAGTATCCGCCAGAACCGGTCATTACTTACGACGGTCACATGTATGTGGATACCCTTGATCAATTGGGAAACATAGTTCGCTTGTGTAGGGTCGATTTAGGATTTACGGATGGCGACGGCGATATTGGTCTGCGCGAAACGGACATTACCGGTCCTTTCCATCCGGACAGCACCTACCATAACAACCTTTGGGTAGGCTATTATGAGTTCGTAAATCAACAATGGGTGGAGAAAATTCTTATTCCTTCATACAGTGCCCGCATTCCTTACCTCACGCCGCGTGGACAGAACAAAGCATTGAAAGGCGTAATAACTTACGACATCAACATCACCAACGTAGCGGTGGACACTTTTAAGTTCGATTTTGTGCTTGTCGACCGATCTTTCCAGCACAGCAACAAGGTGGAAAGTCCCATGATATTCAAAAACTAAAAAGCCCGAATCTCTTATAGAAATCCGGGCCTATTTATTTTCAATCCAGCTTTTTTAGTCTATCTGTACCAATGCCTTGTTGATGTCGTAGGCATAGTCGGCCACACGCTCAAGTGTATGAATAAGGTCGATATAATACATGCCTGCTTGCACTTTGTATTTTCCTTCCTCTATGTTTTTCATGTGCTCATTGCGCAATTTTGTGCGTAAGGCATTGATTTCTTCTTCAAGATTAGCCGCGTCCGTAATGGAGATTTTCTGTTCGTCCATGTTGAGGTTGCGCTGCAGCAGGTCTACTGCTTTTCCCACGGTTTCTATCATCAAGTCGGCTTTCACGCGCAGTTCGGGTGTAAAGTAGGCTTTGCTTTCTCTACGTCGTTCTAGGTTAAGCCCAATTTGATAAACAAGGTCGCCAATAGACTCCAGATCGGTAATGATGCTGAGCATGGTGCGTACGCGTTGGCTACCGTCTCGACTCAATTCACCTTCAGAAACTTTGGAGAGATATAAGGCAATCTCGAATTCCATGCGGTCGGTCATGTCTTCATATTTCTTGACCTTTTCCAACGCTTTTTCGAATTTTTTGTCTTCAATAGCGGACATCATTTTTGGGATGTTGCCATACAATTTCCCTACAATGTTGCCGAATTTGGAGATTTCCTTTCTAGCTTCCAATAGCGATAACTCCGCCGTATCCATCAGGCCATGACCGATATAATCGAGGTGGAAAACCTCGTCTTCTTCGCCTTTTGCTGGGAGCAACTTAATCACTGTTTTAGCGATAAATGGAACAAACCAAACCAACAACAGCACATTCAAAACATTGAACACAGAGTGAAACAAGGACAAGGCCATGGGAATGGCTATGGCTTCTTTATTGGGCGAATTGCCCAACACAACTATTTCCTGCACTGCCGAGGTTAGTCCCGCTTTTTCCACACTGCTGTTTATCTTGGCGGTTAGTTGGTCCGGGAACTCGTAGTTTGCCCTTTCGGCTTCTGTGCGTTTGTAGTCGATATTCAGAAACGGCTTCCCTTTTTTATCCGTGTTCCAGGAATATTCTACATATCGTGCATCAATTCCCGCGCGGGTTTGAAGGTCAGAAACTAACAGATTTTTTTCTGAGTCATTGACTTCTGAAAACACAACTTCATAGCCGCCCTTGCCCACCATCACAGGGCTTTTCACCATATACCGATCAATCCCTCCAATGAAATAGGGAAAAATGGCTATCATCCACAACACGCCAAAGACATTAAACACAAAGTGGGCTCGGGCCGCCCGCTTAGCATGTACATTGGCTACTATTGCCGCAAGATTTGCGGTAATGGTGGTACCTATGTTTTCTCCCAAAATCATGGCTGCGGCTATGGGAAATGGAATC
>CAZBBV010000218.1:0-3899 GCA_964490025.1 uncultured Cryomorphaceae bacterium
AAGAAAAGAATGCCAGAATATTGGTGGCCTCCACCAGCGAAGTGTATGGCGATCCGTTGGTTCATCCGCAAAAAGAGAGCTATTTCGGAAATGTGAATCCCATTGGCCCACGAGGAGTGTACGACGAAGCCAAACGCTTTCAGGAAGCCATCACCATGGCCTACCACCGTTTTCATGGCGTGGAAACAAGAATCGTTCGAATATTCAACACCTATGGACCGCGAATGCGACTAAACGACGGGCGAGTTCTTCCTGCGTTTATTGGTCAGGCGCTACGTGGCGAAGACCTCACCATCTTTGGCGACGGAAACCAAACACGCTCCTTCTGCTATGTGGACGATCAGGTGGAAGGCATCTTTCGCCTGCTGATGAGCGACTACGCCTACCCTGTAAACATTGGCAATCCGGACGAAATTACCATCAATCAGTTTGCTGAAGAAATCATCAAGCTGACCGGAACGAATCAAAAAATGGTGCACAAACCGCTGCCCGAAGGAGACCCCTTGCAGCGTAAGCCGGACATCACCCTAGCCAAAGAATTGCTTGGTTGGGAACCAAAAGTGGGCAGGGCTGAAGGCTTGAAAATTACTTATGATTATTTCAAAGCATTGCCAGCCGACCGCTTGAAAGAGACCGCGCATTACGAATTCAAAAAGTACAACCGAGCATGAGAAAAGTGCTCGTGACAGGCGGCTTGGGTTATATTGGCTCGCACACGGTGGTAAGTCTGCACCAGGCGGGTTACACCCCGGTGGTGGTGGACAATTGCTCCACTTCCGACCTTTGGGTGAAAGAGAGAATTGAACTTATTATCGACTCGAAGCTGAAGGTGTACGAAGAAGACGTTTTGAACAATGCGCGCCTTCTGGAAATAGCCCGCGACGAACAGGTGCTCGGCATTATTCACTTTGCCGCCTACATTTTGGTGGACGAATCGGTGCAGCAACCGGCGAAATACTACCGCAACAATATGCTTGGTTTACTTAGCGTGGCGGGGGTGTGTCAAGATTTGAATATTCCGTTAGTGTTTTCCAGCTCTTGCTCGGTGTATGGCAATCCGGAGCGCTTACCTGTTTCGGAAGAAGAAGCGGTTAAGAAAGCAGAATCGCCCTACGCCAATACAAAGAAGATGGGCGAAGAAATACTTCGCGATATGAGCGCTGCAGGAGAAATACGCACACTTTGTCTGCGCTATTTCAATCCAATTGGGGCTCATCCCAGCGCATTGATCGGCGAATTTCAGGATGGCGTGCCGCACCATTTGGTGCCCTACATTGTGGAAACGGCTTCCGGAAAAAGAAAGGAACTCAACGTTTTCGGCAGCGATTGGGATACGCGCGACGGAACCTGCATTCGCGACTACATCCATGTGATAGACATTGCCGAGGCGCATATTGCCGCAATGGAATTGTTGGTCTCGAACCCCGATTTGCGTTTTGATGTCATCAATCTCGGAAGTGGAACGGGGCAAACGGTGCTGGAAATGGTACATGCTTTCGAAAACTCAACGGGCGTGAAAGTGCCTGTAAGACTAGCGCCTCGTCGCCCGGGAGATGTGGAGGCTGTGTATGCCAACAACGAAAAAGCCAAGCGAATACTGAATTGGCAGCCCAAAAGAAGTTTGGAAGAAATGCTTTCATCCGCATGGCATTTTGAGCAAAAACAACAAGAATGATGAAGAAGATTTTAATTACCGGAGGAGCAGGATTCATTGGCTCCCATGTGGTTCGATTGTTTGTAAACAAATACCCTGATTACCAGATCCACAACCTGGACGCGCTAACCTACGCGGGAAACCTTGAAAACCTGAAGGACATTGACCAGGCGCCGAATTATCACTTTATAAAAGGCGATATCAACGACCTAGAAAGCATGGTGGCGCTTTTTGAAAAAGAGCAATACGACGGCGTGATTCACCTTGCCGCCGAAAGCCATGTGGACCGCTCGATTACCGATCCGTTGGCATTTGTGCGCACCAATGTAATTGGCACGGTGAACCTACTGAATGCTGCCAAGGCCATTTGGAAAGGAAAGGAAGAAGGAAAGCGCTTTTACCACATCTCCACCGACGAGGTGTATGGAACACTGGGCGACACCGGTCTTTTTATGGAAACCACGCCCTACGACCCCAACTCACCCTACAGTGCTTCGAAAGCTGCCAGCGACCACTTCGTTCGCTCTTATGGAGAGACCTTTCACCTACCCTATGTAATTACCAATTGTAGCAACAACTACGGTCCCAATCAGTTTCCCGAAAAGCTTATTCCACTGTTCATCAACAACATACTGAACCACAAGCCGCTGCCTGTGTACGGAGACGGAAAATACACCCGTGACTGGTTGTATGTGATCGACCATGCCATTGCCATTGACCTCGTGTATCACGAAGGCAAGAACGGCGAAACCTACAACATTGGCGGTTTTAACGAGTGGCAAAACATAGAATTGATAAAGGTGCTTTGTGCGGTGATGGACAAAAAACTGAACCGTGCGGAAGGAACTAGCCTTGGCCTGATCACTTATGTGAAAGACCGCCCCGGCCACGACCGCCGCTACGCCATAGATGCCACCAAAATCAACCTTGAATTGGGTTGGAAACCGAGCGTAACCTTCGAGCAAGGCATAGAAAAAACCGTGGATTGGTATCTGGCCAACACCGAATGGCTGGAAGGCGTTACTTCCGGTAATTACCAAGAGTATTACGCTAGAACGTACGCTGGGCGATAATTACCTTTCGGCTTAAAACCAATCCTATTTTCGGTCTTTCTTGCGCGCTCAATGACTTAATGCCAAAGAGAAAGATGGCAAGTGCTGAAGAAAGTATTCTTGATTTCATGAAGCTAGGATAATCGAAGCAACAACCCTGGCATCTATTTTTTGTCAGGATTTCGAGTGAAATTCTTCACCTTCACTTCCGCATATAAAGGAATTGATGTTATAGAAAGGTGTAGCATCCTAACCATTCTATTTCTGAGTACGTACTTACATCTACGCAAAGAAAATGTACACCTAAGAAACGATTAACACTTTGTGACTTTTATCACTTTGTGAGGTATGGTCTTTTATCGATTTACCTAATAATTACTACTTTGGCAATCCTTAACCCCTAATAGATTTCACAATGAAAAAGTTCTATTTAATTGCATTAGTGCTATTTGGCTTGGTATCAGAAAGCTTCAGCCAAACTACTATGCCCTTACCGCCACACAATTCGGTATATAATGGCTTACCACGCGGGTATTGGTTTGTAGCCCCGGTTGCTTTTACCATTACTGGAGTAAAAATAGCCCCCGAAGCAGGAACTGGAAGTCAATTCATACAAATCATGAAATGCAACGACCCGTTTCCGGTTGCTTTTGGAAGCCAGAGTACCAATTTTAATACCCTGGCCTATATTTCAAATGCCCCAAACAATGTAGTTCAAGCTGTAAATATTCAGGTTAATCAAGGAGATGTAATTGGAATTATGGGTACCGTATCGGGAAATGCAAACTCCTATTCTGTAAGTTCAACTTTTACGTCAACTATTGCCGGGCAAACTGTTACACTTTCAAGATTTGGCCATCAAACTAGTATTGAGAGTGGCCCAGCTACTTCATATTGGGGAATAGAGCCCACAACAAACGGAGAACTTGGCCGAATTGAAATGACTTACTCTGTTGGCCCATGTATAGATCCGCCATTTGTAGGCAATGCAGTAAGCTCTATGGCTACTGCTTGTTCTGGGCAGAATTTTGCGCTTTCGCTAGATACCGCCACCGGTGGACAAGGTCAAACCTACCAATGGCAACAGTCGAGCGATAACTCGTTTTGGAACAGCATTGCCGGAGCCAATGGAGCAACCTATACAACTAACCAAACTTTTACCAATTGGTATCGCTGTATTGTAACTTGTGGAA
>CAZBBV010000219.1:0-3894 GCA_964490025.1 uncultured Cryomorphaceae bacterium
ATTGCTTTAATGGTCGCAAAGCGAATATACCCATTCAAGTCAGAACTAGTACCAGATACGCCTTAGAAAGCCTTGAGAATTAACATTCACACGAATGAAAAGAAGAACAATTTCGTACGGCTATACTTTAATCGAGGCGCATGTTTTCGAAAGTAGCACCTTACTTTGTAACTCTAAAAGTGTACTTCACGACATCAGATTCCGAAACAAGTTTGGAATGACCTTGATGGGCTATCAGACCATGCGTCCCGATTAAAAAGTGACAACCAATTTTAGGGAAGCTCAAAGATCACGTGGACAGTCGTCTGTCGTCCGTGGACAAAAAACTAACCCAATAAAACCCCTACTTTTACCCCCGCCAAAAAGCGCGCATGAACCCACAAGCACCCATAGGAATATTCGATAGCGGCATGGGCGGACTCACCGTAGCCCGCGCCTTGTCGCAACTCTTGCCCAAAGAGCAGCTCGTTTACTTTGGCGACACCATGCACCTGCCCTATGGCGAGAAAACGCCCGCCACCATTCGCCACTATTCGCTGGGCATCACCCGCTTTTTGGAGGAATTGGGCTGCAAAGCCATTGTGATAGCCTGCAACACCGCCAGCGCGGTGGCCTACGAGGCGGTGAAGGCAGAAGCCAAGGTTCCGGTGTTCAATGTGCTCGATCCGGTGATCAGCCATGTGGCGCAGATGCCGGTGCATAAAGTGGGGGTAATCGGTACCCGCGCCACCATTCGCGCCAATGTGTATGCCAACGGCATTGCGCAGGCCAATCCGCAACAGGAATTGGCCAGCATGGCCACACCTTTGTTGGTGCCGATAATCGAAGAGGGCTTTGCCAAAACGGAGATCAGCCGCGCCATTATTCAAGCCTACTTGAGCGACACGCGTTTTCAGGGAGCGGAGGCCCTCATTTTGGGCTGTACGCACTATCCCATTTTGCAAAAGGAGTTTGAAGCCTTTTTCGGCGATAAAGTGACGATAGTGGACAGCCCGCGCATAGTGGCCGAGGATGTGGCTCGTCGCCTGTCCGACTTAGGTCTTTTAGCCACCAAACGGGGCGGCGAAAACCATTTTTACACTTCCGAGCTATCCGACAGCTTCCATACCCTGGCGCAGCGCTTTTTCGGCCACGACGTGCAGCTGCAGGAGCGCAACATCTGGCATCCGGCTTAGTCTTCCTTAAACCATCCTGAATACATCATATAGCTGTTGGCTATGCGTTCCACCTGGCCTTGCAGCAATTCGGGGCTAATGTCTTTCACCTTTTTCGCCGGAACGCCTGCCCACACCGTACCCGATTCTACAACGGTATTTTCCAGCACCACAGCGCCTGCGGCAATAATCACATTGCTGTGAATCACGGCATGGTCCATCACTATGGCGCCCATGCCAATCAGCACATTGTCGTGCACCGTGCAGCCATGCACTATGGCGCGGTGGCCTATGGACACGTTGTTGCCAATGTTGGTGGGTGCCTTTTGGTAGGTGGCGTGTATGATGGCGCCATCCTGCACATTCACTTTGTGGCCTATGCGTATGTAGTGCACATCACCGCGCACCACGGCGTTGAACCACACCGAGCAATGGTCGCCCATGACCACGTCGCCCACAACAGTGGCATTTTCAGCCAGATAACAGTCGACGCCAAACACGGGCGACTTTCCTAAAACACTCTTTATAATGGCCATAGCTTCGAACGATTGAAATAAAATATTGTTAGCAAAGTACTTCATACTTTTACAACCCAAAAAATTAGGAATGGAAAATACAGTCGCGATAAGTTTTTATGCCGAAAGCACGCCCAATCCGTCGGTGCTCAAGTTCGTTGCCAACCGCCTTTTGGTGGAGCGCGGCAGCATCTTCGAGTTTCGAAATATTGAAGAAGCCAAACCCAGTGCGCTGGTTACCAAGTTGTTTTATTTTCCTTTTGTGAAAGAGGTGTTTATTTCTGACAATTACATCTCCATAGCCAAGTTCGACATTGTGGACTGGCCGGAGGTGATGCACGAAATCAGGGAATACCTCACGGAGTATTTCAAAGGCGGAAACCCGGTGTTTGAAAGCCTGGAAGCCGCTGCGCAAATGAAGATGAAAAGCCAAAGCATACAGGAAACGGTGATTCCCGAAGAAGGCATTGAGCGCAAGATTGTGGACATTTTGGACGAATATGTGAAACCGGCCGTGGCGCAAGATGGTGGCAACATTATGTTTAAGAACTACGACAAAGGTCGTGTGCATGTGGTGCTTCAGGGCGCATGCAGCGGTTGTCCTTCCAGCACCATTACCCTGAAAAATGGAATTGAAAACATGCTAAAACAAATGCTTCCGGGCCAAATCACAGAGGTGGTGGCCGAAGGCGTATAATCACTTAAAATCAAGAATATGTATACCGGACTATTGCACAGCCACAGCACATTGGCCTATGTTGTTTTGTTGTTTCTCGCCTTTGTGGTGATCAAATCGATACTCGGACTATCCAGAGGCAGCGCCTTTTCGCCCGGCGACGAGCGCCTCTCAAAACTGACTTTGATTTTCGTACATATTCAAGTCCTGCTCGGACTGGGCTTATATTTTGTGAGCCCCTTGGTGCAAGGTGCGCTAAGCGATATGGCCGCCACCATGAAAGACAGTGCGCTGCGCCAAATGGCCGTGGAGCACATCTCCATCAACATCATTGCTGCGGTGCTCATCACCATTGGCCGTGTAAAAGCGCGCAAAGCCACCGAAGCCAAAGCGAAGTACAAAAAGCTTTTGGTGTTCTACGGACTTGGTTTGTTGCTCATTCTCAGCCGCATTCCATGGAGCGCTTGGCTCGATTAGTATTACTAAAACATGATTGAACAGGACAACAAGCAGATAGAAAGTGCCGTATTGGTGGGCATCATCAACCGCGACCAGGACGAAAACCAGGTGCGCGAATACCTAGACGAGCTAGAGTTTTTGGCTTTTACCGCCGGCATTGAAACACGGAAGCGCTTCACGCAAAGACTTGCACAGGCCCATGGCGGCCATTTTATCGGTAGCGGAAAGCTGCAAGAGATAAAGCAATATGTGGAGGAGAATGAGATTTCGGGCGTCATTTTCGACGACGAGCTGAGTCCTTCGCAGCAACGAAATCTGGAAAAAGAACTGCAAGTGCGCATTTTGGACCGCACCAGCCTCATTCTCGACATTTTTGGGCAAAGAGCCAGAACGGCACACGCTAAAACGCAGGTAGAATTGGCGCTTTATCAATACATGTTGCCTCGACTGAAAGGAATGTGGACCCACCTTGAGCGTCAGCGCGGTGGAACAGGAACGCGAGGTGGAGCAGGGGAAAAGGAAATAGAAACGGATAGCCGTATTGTGCGTTATCGCATCACCTTGCTTAAGGACAAGCTTAAAGAGATTGACAGGCAAATGGCCACGCAGCGCAAGAGCCGTGGGGAGATGGTGCGCCTGTCGCTAGTGGGCTACACCAATGTGGGCAAAAGCACCTTAATGAACTTGCTAAGCAAGAGCGAGGTATTTGCAGAAAACAAGTTATTCGCCACGCTGGACACCACAGTGAGAAAAGTGGTGATTTACAACCTGCCATTCCTGCTCAGCGACACGGTTGGTTTCATCCGCAAGTTGCCCACGCAATTGGTGGAATCGTTCAAGAGCACCCTGGATGAGGTGCGGGAGGCGGACATCCTGCTGCATGTGGTGGACATCTCGCATCCCAATTTCGAAGAGCAGATAGAGACGGTGAACAAGATTATCACGGAAATAGGCGCCGGAGACAAGGAAATGATCATGGTGTTCAATAAGATAGATGCCTATCAGGCTGCGGAGCGCGACGAGCACGATCTTGGTCCCATTGAGAAAAAGCACTTTAGCCTGGATGAATGGAAGCGCACCTGGATGGCGA